>DUSF01000035.1:300000-563661 GCA_012842745.1 Bacillus sp. (in: firmicutes)
CACAACGCTAATGGTTTCATTACCATCAGACTATGCAGGGGCATTACATCAAGTGTTGTCAGCATTTGCTTGGCGTAAATTAAATTTATCAAAGATTGAATCACGCCCAATGAAAACAGGGTTAGGTAATTATTTCTTCTTAATCGATGTGGAAATGAAAATGGATGAAGTTTTAATACCTGGAGTGGTGGCGGAGCTTGAAGCACTTGGCTGCTCTGTGCGGATTTTAGGTAGCTATCCATATTATTTTGTAGGAAAAGAACAAAGCAGTACATTACAAAATTAAAAAAGTTGCCCCGGTTAAAAAATTGCTCTCCTAAGTTTAAGAGGGGGACAAATTTTAGCCGGGGCATTAAAACTATTGCCGTACTAAAAAACCAGCTTCCGCTAACTTTTGGATGGCGTGATCTAGTTGTTCCTCACTATCGGCTTCAAGTGTATGGATATGCGGGCCTCCTGTAAGCTGAAGCAATAGCGGAGCATTTGTCTGTTTAACTTTTTCATAAAATTCGTCGACATCATTGCGGTTGCTAACTTCAATCGAGGCCGACAACTTCCCATAGAGCGGGTGTTCAACTTTGACATCCTTTACAGTTACACCGCAATCAACGATTAAATTTAGCTCATCTTTTGTTTGTTCATGATTATGTGTACTGACAATTTCTCTAGAAGGGCGCGTCTTTTTTTGTTCCTTGAAATAAACGTAACCTTGGGAGGTTGCAATAATTGGTTCATTGCGGGCCTTGAGCAAGGAAATATCCTGACTAATTACTTGTCGGCTTACATTAGTCTTTTCCGCTATGAAGCTTCCAGTCAGCGGTTTATCACTTTCTTTTAACCATTCGAGAATAAGTTTGCGCCGGTCTTCCCCAAGGATTTTTTTACCACTAGGCAAAATACTCTCCCCCTTATCCAACATTAAAATGCTTTTTCAAAAACGTTTGAAAAATATTGATTGTTTTCTTGATCTCAGCTTCCGTTGTTAGCTTTCCAAGTGAGAGGCGGACAAATTGTTTTGCTTCCTCCTTAGATTTTCCAATAGCTACTAAAGTTTTTGATGGCTTTTGCATGCCAACGGCACAAGCACTGCCAGTTGAAATGGCAACACCATAACGGTTGCATTCAAGCATTACATATTGACCTTCAATTCCAGCTACCGTTAGTCCGATAATATGCTCTAACCGTTGCTGGCTTGGGCCTAGCTCTGTAATTGTCCAAGCATCACTTTGAATCCCATTAATTAGCATTTCCCGCAAATATGTAAATCTTTTCTGTTCACTATCGATAATTGGAAAAACTTCTTCCGCCGCTGCAACAAATGCTGCAATTCCTGGAACATTGACCGTGCCTGGTCTAAAGCCGCTTTCATGTGTCGTATTTGGTATAACTGCTTTCCAAGTCCGCGCCGGATTTATATAACAAGCTCCGACGCCCTTTGGACCGTAAATTTTATGACTGGAGATGGAAATACTATCAAGTTTCGCCTCTCTCGCATCGATTTCAATTTTTCCAAACGTTTGAACACAGTCACTATGAAAAAGAATATCATGCTTATTTAGTAGTTCACCTATCAAAACTAAATCTTGGATAGCGCCGATTTCTGAATTTCCGTGGTGAATGGTTGCCAAAACTGTATCTGGACGAATGGCTTCACTCAAAGCTTCTAAATTGACTCTTCCTTCTTCGTTAACAGGGATAAAAGTAATTTCATAGCCACTTTCTTCTAATTGGTCCAAAGTGTTCGCAATCGATGAATGCTCTAATTTTGTCGAAATAATATGTTTCCCTTGTTTATGCTGCCCTTTAAGCAATGAATGAATCGCTAAATAATTTGACTCCGAGCCACCGCTTGTAAAAAAAATACCTTTAGCGTCACCGTTAATAAAACTAGCAATTGTTTTTCGTGATTCCTCCAAAATGGTTTGTGCGGTTGCGCCAATATCATGAAGACTACTTGAATTACCGAAAAATTGACTTGCAACTTGGCTATATACATGTAAAGCTTTTTCACTCATTGGTGTTGTTGCCGCATAATCTAAATAAATCACTGCTGTCCTCTCCTAACTGTTTTTCTCTGAATAATTATTGTGGAAAAATTGTCCAAATTGTGTCTTTTACATAAAAAAACTCTTGTCATTAGTTTAAATATATGTAAATATAAGTGTCAAGACAGTTCGATTTTTATGACATGAAAGCTAATTAAATCTATATGCTAAGATGTGGGGGCCAGATAATGACCGTAAAATGTATCGCAGATATCGTCATTATTGGAAGTGGCATTGCTGCTTTAGTAGCAGCTGAGCGTTTAAGTCAACAAAAAAATGTGATTATTATCACAAAGTCAAAAAAGGAAAATAGCAACTCGAACCGCGCCCAAGGGGGTGTCGCAGCAGCTATATCGCGAAATGATCATTGGGAATATCATTTTAGCGACACTTTGACAGCGGGAAATTACCATAACATTGAAAAAGCTGTGCAAACCCTTGTCCAAAAAGGACCTGGCTACCTTCGGGGCATGATGGATGAAGGCATATCCTTTGACAAGGATGGAAATGGGAAGCTTGTACTTGGGCAAGAAGGTGCCCATAGTATGCGGAGAATTTTACATGCTGGCGGCGATGCGACTGGAAAAGCTCTCGTTGACTTTATGTTCAATCGTCTTCGCTCAAATCGAAGGGTGAAAATTTTCGAAAATGTAGTCGCGGTTGATTTGATTGTTCAAGATAACCGCTGTTATGGGGTAAAGGTAAAAACAAATGCTGGAAAAATCAAACGATTATATACAAGTGATACGGTCCTTGCAGCTGGCGGCAGTGGGGGATTATATTCTTTTACATCGAATGATCCAACCGTAACAGGTGATGGCATCGCCATGGCTTATCGTGCAGGTGCTAAATTAGCAGATTTAGAGTTTGTTCAATTTCATCCAACATTGCTTTACATTAATGGTGATGTAAAAGGGCTTATTTCGGAGGCTGTACGTGGCGAAGGTGCTGTTCTCGTAACGAAAAATGGAGATCGATTAATGCGTGGCGTTCATCGTCAAGAGGACTTAGCCCCACGGGATGTCGTTTCACGAGAAATTAATCGGGCCGTTTTAAATGGAGAACAAATATTTCTAGATATTTCAATGATAAATGATTTTACGAATCGCTTTCCAACGATAACTGAGTTGTGTGAGCAAAATAGCGTTAATGTAAAGGCAGGAAAAATTCCAGTTGTACCTGGTGCACATTTTCATATGGGTGGTGTTGACGTTAATGAAGTGGGCCAAACTTCAGTCAATCATTTATATGCGATTGGTGAGGTTGCCTGTACCGGTGTCCATGGTGCTAACAGATTATCAAGCAACTCCCTCTTAGAAGGAATTGTTTTTGCAAATGAATTAGCAGATTTTCTTTTAAGCATGGAAGCACCGCAAGAATTTGAAATTCCTTCGCTCAAAATAGTGAATGAAAAAATTGAATCCATATCTTTACCTACTAAAGAAGAAATAAAAGCAATCATGATGAAATACGCTGGAATTGTTCGTGACGAAAAAGGATTACAATACGCAAAGCAATGGTTTGAACAATACGTACCAACCAATGAAATCATCCAAGTGCCAGCAGAACATTTGACATATGAACAAATTAGTATTTATAACATGCTACAGGCAGGATGGCTTATTACAACTTCAGCTTTAATGAGAGAAGAAAGCCGTGGTGGCCATTATCGCTCTGATTTTTCAGAAGAAAGCAATGATTGGTTGAAGAAAAAAATCGTAAGAAGCTCTCTCATCCCTGCACATAGCACATTTTAAAGAGGCAGTACGGCAACTAATAAAATAAGGGGTAATTTCAAAAAATGAACAAAATTAAACTGCGTAAGAAATTACAAGAGTTTTATATAGAGGATTTAGGAGAATTCGATATCACTAGTGAATATATTTTTCCGTTAGCAAAAGTATCGAGTGGAAGCTTTTTAGTGAAAAAAGACGGTGTACTTGCTGGTGTTGAAATCATTAAAGAAGCGTATGCACTTTTTGACCCATCGATTGAAGTGGTGTTATACAAAAAAGATGGAGACTTTGTTGAAAAAGGGGAAATCATTGCTTCTGTTAAAGGGCCTGTTGCGTATTTGTTAAGTGCCGAGCGTGTCATTTTAAACCTTATTCAGCATATGAGTGGTATTGCTACTTTAACAAGAGAAGCGGTTATGGCGCTGAACAGTGACCATACAAGAATTTGTGATACAAGAAAAACAATGCCGGGTTTAAGGATGTTTGATAAATATGCGATTCGTTGCGGCGGCGGTTTTAACCATCGCTTTGGCTTGTATGATGGTGTCATGATTAAGGACAACCATATTACTTTTGCCGGTAGTATTAAAGAAGCAGTTGCCAAAGTTCGTTCCCAAGTTGGGCATATGGTGAAAATTGAGGTTGAAACGGAGTCAAAGGAACAAGTGTTAGAAGCAATTGAAGCTGGGGCGGATGTCATCATGTTCGATAATCGCTCACCAGAGGAGGTTGCCGAATATGTCAAGCTCGTTCCGAAAGGCATTGTAACAGAAATTTCCGGTGGCCTAACTTTAGATACAATCGGCTCTTATCGTGATACAAAAGTTGATTATATTTCGCTTGGAATGCTGACACATTCTGTAGTAGCATTGGACATAAGCTTTAATCTTGAGGGAGGAGATAAATAATGGGAATTCTTGATGTTTTGGCAGCAAACAAAAACGTTACAATTCCTGAGCGTTATAAAAATATGGGCGTTGCTGAAATGGAAAACCGCGTCCGTGAAATTAAGAAAAAGTTCGGTGAAAGATTATTTCTTCCTTGTCATCATTATCAAAAAGATGAGGTTGTTCAATTTGCAGATGCTACAGGCGATTCATTACGTCTTGCACAGCTTGCTGCGGAAAATAAAAAAGCTGAATATATTGTTTTCTGTGGCGTACATTTTATGGCTGAAACGGCAGATATGTTAACGAGAGACGATCAAATTGTTGTCTTGCCGGATATGAGAGCTGGCTGTTCAATGGCTGATATGGCCGATATGGAGCAAACAGAACGTGCTTGGAAAGTAATGCAGGAAACATTTGGTGATACTGTTCTTCCAGTTACGTATATAAATTCGACAGCGGCTATTAAAGCGTTTTGTGGACGACATGGTGGTGCAACAGTAACATCCTCCAACGCCAAAAAAATGATTGAATGGGCTTTTACCCAAAAAGAACGTCTTTTGTTTTTGCCTGACCAGCATTTGGGCCGGAATACTTGCGTTGATTTAGGTATCCCACTAGAGCAAATGGCTGTATGGGATCCAATTCATGATCAGTTTGAATATGATGGCGACAACTTGCAAGATGTGAAGGTGATTTTGTGGAAAGGTCACTGTTCTGTTCATGAAAGTTTTACAATGGAAAATGTTGAGGAGATTCGTAAGACAAAGCCACATATGAATATTCTCGTTCACCCAGAATGCATGCATGAAGTCGTGAAAGTATCCGATTATAATGGTTCAACAAGTTATATTATCGAAACAATCAAAAAGGCACCTGCTGGAAGCCAATGGGCGATTGGTACGGAAATGAATTTAGTCAAAAGAATCATTGCCGAGCATCCAGATAAAGAAATCATGTCACTTAATCCGAATATGTGCCCATGTATGACGATGAATCGCATTGACTTACCTCATTTATTATGGGCATTAGAAACAATTGAACAAGACGACAAAAGTGAATTATTGAATCGAATTACTGTTGATAAACAAATTGCCAAGGATGCATTGCTTGCATTAGATAAAATGTTGGAGCATGTTTAAAAAATAATTATAAAATAAGAGAAGGTCGGATACGATGTATCGGCCTTTTTCTGTTTATACATAAATTGAAAATTTTTAGCATAAGTTTTTACGAAAGATAATAATAAAGGTAGCATTTTGCCCATAAGCCCATATAATAATAAAGACATTTTAGAGGAGGTATATGCACCATGAAGATTCATATCGTACAAAAAGGCGATACGCTTTGGAAAATCGCACAAAAGTATGGTGTAGATTTTAACGAGCTAAAATCTGTAAATTCACAACTTAGCAACCCTGATATGATTATGCCTGGTATGAAAATAAAAATTCCGACAGGCAGTGTTCCAGTGGTAAAAAAAGAACATCCAATGGCGCCACACATGCCTATTGCAAAAGAAATGCCAATTGTGAAGGAAATGCCGCAGCAAATTTTACCAACCCCTATACAAAAAGAAATGCCAATCCCGCCAATGCCTGTAGAACAAGAAATTGATTATAATATTGAACAAAAAATGTATAATTATACGTTCAATGTACCTACTTTTCCGACTATTCCCTATATGCCAATTAAAGAAGCAGCACCTAAAAAGGTAAAAGAAGCCCCTGTAAAAGAAATGCCAGTTCCTTGTCCTGAACCAGAAGTTATGGAAGAATTCGTGCCACCAACGATGCCAGCACAGCCAATGCCTTGTCCACCATGTGTTCCAGTAACAGGTGTTCTGCCAGGAAGCGGTTTGCCATGTGGATATTATCCAGTGCCGGTTTCGTATTCACCATACCAAAATCCTTATGGATTTTCATATGGAGCTTTGCCAGGAGTTCCAGCAACAGCTAATTTTTCACAACCATCAGTTGTAAGCCCAATGATGTCTGACGAAGATGACCTTGATGATGTTGCAGTCCAAATGTATCCTGGGCTTTCTACAACTGCCATGCCTGCATTTCAAATGCCGACTGCAGGAAGCGATTGTGGTTGCGGTTCCTCGGCTGGTTACGGAGGCATGCCAGCTGGCTATGGTAGTGGCACACAAGCAGCTCCAGCGGTTGGCTATGGTGGTATGCCAGTAGGTTATGGTAGCATGCCAACTGGTTATGCTGGGGCACAAACGGGCATGCCAGTAGGCTATGGCGGCATGCCGACAGGTTACGGCGGTACGTCGATGGGATTACCAGCCGGCTATGCCAATGCACCAATGGGAATGCCTATGGGTTATGGAGGCATGCCAACTGGCCACGATGGCATAATAATGGGAATGCCAGAAGGTTTGGGCAATATACCAACAGGATTCCCGGCGGGATTTGAACAACCCGGTTATCCATATGGACAGTTTCAAGCACCGATGCCACCTTCGACTTTAGGAGTGCCACCTTTAAGGGATGACAATCTAGAAGAGGATGATTCAGATTGGTAAAAATAAAATAGCGTAAAATGAGCCTTTAATCGCCAACCTAAAAGTGGGGATGACAAACCCAATATCCTCAAAAGTGGCGGGGAGGCTTGTTCTTATGAAAGAATTACGACGTTCACTATTTGCAATGTCAACAATCATAGGAATCAGTACTGTTGTGGTACTTGCAGGTTGCGGGATTAATAATCAAGCACAAAATGAGCTTTCACCAATAGAAAATACTGGGGCATTTCGATATGTAAATGACCGCGGCTTTAATGACCAACAAATGGTCCGCCAAGTAAATGATCTGAATGGCACCAATTTAGCTCAAGGAAGTTATGGCTACAATGACTATAATTACCATGGACACTTAAACACAACCTATAATGGCGTACCAACAAGGTCGTATCATTCTGGTTATGATAATGTAATTGCTCAAAAAATTACCGACAGAATTGAACATGTTGCAAATGTTAATGATGTTGCAGCTATCATCGATGGAGATACGATTGTAGTTGTGATTGATACCGACGAAAAAAATCAGCAAAAAATTGAAAATAAAGTTTACCGCATTGTTGAAGGGATGGCACCTGGGCGAAATATAAAGGTAATTACAGACAAAAGCATGTTTAACAAATAAATTTGGATAAAGCTTCTATTTATTGGTGACACTAGTAGTGATACCAGAATAGAAGTTTTTTTAATTTAAAAGCCGAGGTGACCAATGATGACTCCTTTATTTAAAAAAGCTCATGCCGTTAAGTATTTGGTTGTAGGCTTCTTAATCAGTGGCATTTCAGTATTTTTATTTTTTTTCGATACTGCTGCTGAGAATAATGGAGTAGCAGAAAAGCAAATTAACAAAAGCGAAACACAAACAAATGCTATCCAGGTTTCAGGTCCATTAACCGTGAATGTGATTTTGCAACGTCAATATATTGACGGAAATACAAGTGAGGAAGTTGTAAAAGAAACGATTTGGTCAATGGAAGACTTTTGGGCTGAGTATTATGACTGGCAGCTTGTCGATCACAGGGAAGGACAAATGATTTTTAGAAAAAATATCGATGATATTTCTCCTTTGCTTAAGGCTAACGGGTATTTCGGAATAACAGAGGATGGAATATTAACAATATTCAAAGGTGTACCGGAAAAATCTGAGGAAGTCATCCAGTCTTTTTTTCAAATTGATATTAGTAAACTTGAAAGCAGACAGCAGGAAGAGCTGAAAAAGGGGATTCCAGTAGTATCAAAAGACCATTATATCCAAGTGATTGACAGCTTTAAAACACTAGGAATTAAACAATGACTAAAAAAGGGTTGGGCACTTAAATTATACAAGGGCCTGCCCTTTTTTCTTCTACATACAGAAGTGAAATATGGTAGAATGATAAAAGTATATAGAAATACATGTTCGCTGAGTTAAGCAATATAGGGAGAGGAAATTTTTTGATTGAATTTATTCATGGAAAAGTTGATTTTGTTAGTCCAGAGTTTATTGTCATAGATGTGTCAGGGGTTGGCTATCAAATTTATACACCTAACCCATTCTTATTTCAAAAAGATTTAAATCAAATAATCAAGGTTTACACATACCAATACGTAAGGGAAGATACGCTTGCTTTATATGGATTCGAAACAAGGCAGGAACGAACGCTTTTTACAAAATTATTAAATGTGTCGGGAATTGGACCAAAGGGGGGCTTGGCTATTCTTGCGGCTGGGCAGCCAAGTGCGGTTGTACAAGCGATTGAGGATGAGAACGAAAAGTTTCTAGTTAAATTTCCAGGCGTTGGGAAAAAGACGGCTAGACAAATGATTTTAGACTTAAAAGGAAAATTAAATGACTTATTGCCAGAGCTAATGCCAGATTTATTTGAGCCAGAAAAAATAGGAACTGTAAATATTGCTGCTACGTACACGGTTGAATTAGAAGAAGCAATCGAAGCATTGAAGGTTCTTGGTTATGCAGAAAAAGAAATAAATAAGGTTATTCCAAAGCTGAAAACGGAAGAACTACGAACAGACCAATACATAAAAAAAGCGCTGCAGCTTTTGCTTAGTTAGTGAAGTGTTTAGATGCTTAAGTAGTGGAGGTGTTTCGAGGTGGACGAACGCTTAATATCAAGCGAATATAATCTTGATGAAGATTTATTTGAGCAAAGTCTGCGGCCTAAATTTTTAAGCCAATATATCGGTCAAGAAAAAGTGAAGCAAAATTTAAAAATATTTATCGAAGCGGCAAAAATGAGAAACGAATCATTAGACCATGTTTTGCTTTATGGCCCACCGGGACTTGGGAAAACAACATTAGCGGCGATTATCGCCAATGAAATGAATGTAAACATGAGAACAACGTCAGGCCCAGCCATTGAACGTCCTGGAGAGTTGGCCGCAATTTTAACAGCGCTTGAGCCGGGTGATGTGTTGTTTATCGACGAAATCCACCGTCTGCCACGCAGTGTGGAAGAAGTTCTATATACTGCGTTGGAGGACTTTTGCATCGATATTGTCATTGGCAAAGGTCCTAGCGTAAGGTCTGTAAAGCTTGAGTTGCCACCGTTTACATTGGTTGGGGCAACGACTAGAGTAGGATTGTTAACAGCTCCTTTGCGCGACCGTTTTGGTGTTCACTCACGATTGGAGTATTATCAAGTAGAAGAATTAACAAATATCGTCGAGCGGACAGCTGAGATTTTTTCAATTGAAATTGAAAGTCTTGCATCAATTGAAATCGCTAGGCGCTCAAGGGGGACACCGCGGATTGCTAACCGTCTTTTAAAAAGGGTTCGTGATTTTGCGCAAGTAAAAGGAAATGGTACAATAACGAGAGATTTGGCGGTACATTCGTTGGAAATGCTGCAAGTAGACAGCTTAGGCTTGGATCATATTGACCATAAGCTTTTAATGGCGATTATTGAAAAATTCCGCGGCGGCCCAGTGGGGCTTGATACAATAGCTGCAACCATTGGTGAAGAAGCCCATACGATTGAGGAAGTATATGAGCCGTATTTGCTGCAAATTGGCTTTTTACAACGAACGCCAAGAGGTCGTGTTGCTACACCGCAAGTTTATCAACATTTCCATATGGAGGTGCCTCATCTATAATGGGAAAAATGTTAATGCTTATGGGAGTTGTATTAATTATTGTCGGCTTTCTATGGCAATTTATCGGCAAGCTTCCAGGTGATATTGTCTATAAAAAAGGCAATACTACTTTTTATTTTCCAATTGTAACTTCCATTGTAATCAGTATTGTACTATCGCTCATTTTTTATGTAATCGGTCGCTTCCGCTAATTTTTCAAAACGTTCACCAATAGAGAAGGAGATAAACATGAAGGTTGACTTATTTGATTTCGATTTGCCAGACGAGCTAATAGCGCAGAAACCTTTAGAAGAACGGACAGCTTCACGGCTGATGGTGCTTAATAAAAAAACGGGTGAATACAAGCATGAACAGTTTAAAGGTATAGTGAATTATTTACAGCCAGGAGATTGTCTTGTTTTAAATGATACGCGTGTATTGCCTGCTCGGCTTTATGGCATGAAGGAAGATACAGGTGCAAAAGTTGAGGTGTTATTATTAAAGCAGCTCGAAAATGACCTTTGGGAAACATTGGTAAAACCTGCTAAACGTGTTAAAGTTGGCACTGTCATCACATTCGGTGATGGCCGCTTAAAAGCAAAATGTGTTGATGAAAGTGAACATGGTGGGCGTAACTTTGAGTTTTTATATGAAGGTATTTTTTATGAAGTTTTAGACTCTTTAGGGGAAATGCCACTTCCTCCTTATATAAAAGAACAGCTCGAAGACCGTGAACGCTATCAAACTGTATTTGCACGGGAACGCGGCTCAGCAGCAGCACCGACGGCAGGTTTACATTTCACAGAAGAACTCCTTGAGGAAATTCGCCAAAAAGGAGTGCATGTTGCTTTTATAACCCTCCATGTTGGTCTTGGCACCTTTCGCCCGGTGAGTGTGGAAAAAGTGGAAGAGCACGACATGCACGGGGAATTTTATCAAATGACGAAAGAAACAGCAGAGCTACTAAATCGTGTGCAAACTGGTGGTGGAAAAATTATTTCCGTTGGGACTACCTCAACACGGACGTTGGAAACAATTGCTTCTAAATTTGCTGGCCACTTTCATGAGGATTCCGGTTGGACGAATATCTTTATTTATCCAGGTTATGAGTTTAAAGCAATCAATGCAATGTTAACAAACTTTCATCTTCCGAAATCAACATTAGTCATGTTAATTAGTGCGCTAGCTGGTCGTGAGCATGTTTTACATGCATACCAAGAAGCAGTAAAGGAAAGGTATCGTTTTTTTAGTTTTGGCGATGCGATGTTAATTATTTAATTAATAAAGAAAGGGGAACATTTAGTGACACCGATTCGTTATGAATTGATCAAAACATGTAAACAAACAGGAGCTAGGCTTGGGCGGGTTACAACGCCGCACAGCACTTTTGAAACACCGGTATTTATGCCTGTTGGGACACTCGCAACCGTTAAGACGATGAGCCCAGACGAATTAACAGAAATGGGTGCCGGGATTATTTTAAGTAATACATACCATCTTTGGCTAAGGCCTGGCGAAGATATCGTTCAGGAAGCGGGCGGGCTTCATAAATTTATGAATTGGGATCGCTCGATTTTAACAGATTCTGGCGGCTTTCAAGTGTTTAGTTTAAGTGAATTTCGTGATATTACGGAGGAAGGCGTCCATTTTCGCAATCATTTAAACGGGGAAAAGCTGTTTTTATCACCGGAAAAAGCGATGCAAATCCAAAACGCTTTAGGCTCTGATATTATGATGGCTTTTGATGAATGCCCGCCATATCCGGCAACACCTGAATATATGAAAAAATCGGTGGAACGTACAAGCCGCTGGGCAGAGCGCTGCTTGGAAGCACATTCTCGAAAACATGATCAAGGCTTATTTGGCATCGTTCAAGGCGGGGAATACGAAGAATTTCGAAAAATGAGCGCCAAAGACTTAGTTTCTCTCGATTTCCCAGGCTATGCGATTGGCGGGCTTTCTGTCGGGGAGCCAAAGGATATTATGAACAGGGTGCTTGAATTCACTACACCATTATTACCAGACGATAAACCGCGTTATTTAATGGGGGTTGGTTCACCTGATTCATTAATAGATGGTGCCATCCGCGGTGTAGATATGTTTGATTGTGTTTTGCCAACGCGGATTGCTAGAAATGGAACGGTGATGACAAGCGAGGGTCGTCTTGTTGTCCGCAACGCGAAATATGCTCGTGACTTTACGCCTTTAGATCATAACTGTGATTGTAAAGTATGCAAAAATTATACACGCGCTTATATTCGCCACTTAATTAGATGTGATGAAACATTTGGAATAAGACTTACTACTTACCATAATCTCTATTTTCTGTTAAAATTGATGGAGAACGTTCGACAAGCCATCCGTGAGGACCGCCTCGGTGATTTCCGTGAAGAATTTTTTGAACTGTATGGGTTTAATCGGCCCGATGCAAAAAACTTCTAAATCCGATGGTTTTAGAATATAGTTTTACAAATCAAATACATAGACAAGCTAGGAAAGGATGTGAAAAAGGATGCAAAACTATAGTCAAATACTGATATTAGTGGCGATGTTTGCTGTTTTCTATTTTTTGCTCATTCGTCCACAACAAAAACGCCAAAAGGCTGTGCAAACAATGCAGAGCAATCTTCAGAAAAATGACCAAGTTGTCACAATCGGTGGAATGCATGGTATCATTGATTCGATTGATGAGAATAAAGTTGTCATTAAATGTGGGGACGGGTCAAGATTGACTTTTGACCGCAATGCCGTTCGTGAAGTTAAAACGGGTGAATAGTATGAGAATGAGCTAGATTATTTTTGGATAAATTAGAACCACCCGTGAAAACGGGTGGTTTGTTCATGTTCGATAATCTCTACATTTTTTTAGAATTGTTGTACTTTATCAAAACAAATGACAGAACAGAGATTAAAAAAACACGACATTTGCCACAATAGCAAATGTCGGTGTATCCCACAAGGGGATGACCTGAAGGCCTCCTAAAGGCCCTCTTTTCTTATACTGATATCTGATAAAAGGGATACTTCTTAATCAGTATAACAAAAATGATTAACAAGTTAATCATTTAAGCGCAAAAATTAAGCACCCTCTCTAGTGCCCCCTTCCTCTCGCCCCTTTCCATTCTTCGAGACTGACAACTTTTTGTTCTTGTCTGAACTTGTCCCCCCCAGCATTTCCTCGACCTGCCCCTCAATTCTCCCTTTTTGTCTTTCTGATAATTGTCTGAATTTAGCTATAAACTCTAAATCTTCAGGAGAAAGGTCAACAAAAGGGAGAAAATTTTTTTCAATTGTTGGAGTGCTAGCTGGTTGATGATCTGGTTTTTCGCCAGTTAATAACCATTCCATAGAAACTGAAAAGAATTTTGAGAGTTTATACAGTTCGATAGTGCTGGGCAACCTCCTTCCATTGACATAGTTACTCATAGTTGTCTTTGAAAATCCTGTAACACTATAGACGTCTTTTTGCGAAATACCCAATTCATTTAATTTTTGTGCGATACGCACTCCAACGCCATCGAAGTTTTCATTCATGGCAAACACACTCCTTAAATATTATACAAATGAAAACTTTATCAAGAAGTTATTACCCTGAATGAGAAAAAAATATTGATAAAGTTTTCGTTTGTGGTAATATTTAACTACGATTAACAAATTTATCTTCAAAAATAATATCATACATCATCCAGTATAGACAGAAGAGAAATAATCTAATGCTTTTCGTTCCTTGAAAGGGGGGATTGAAAGATAGTTTATACGGGTGATAAATAATTTGCAAAAGTACCACGGAGGGAGTAATCGCAGTTGAAGAAAAGACAGAGAAAGTTGACACCGCTCGGGATGATTATAAGGAAGCGTCTGCTTGAGAAGGGAAAAACCCAGGAGCAGCTTGCCAAAGAAGTGGGGACAACCAAAGTTTATCTTAATTACATCCTTCATGGTGAGCGGTCGGGACAGAAATACCTTCCTAAAATACTAGATGTGTTAGAAATTGACCCCGAATCTATTCAGCACATCGCATAAGGGGTAACTTCTTTACAACGAGCACAGCAGACATCTGCTTTGATATTGTGCTGAAGACAAATGAAATGCAGCTTGCCCGCGTAGAATTCTTCCTACAGTTAGCTTGAATTTATAAAATATAGAATTGATTTTTTTTGATTTTAATATAGGTATATATACCTATATAGAAAACAACTTAACGGGACTTATTTATCGTTTTGTAAATCTTATAAACAAGTTAAAAGCAGGTAGTTTTTGTATTGGCTTAGGCTGCTACAGTTTTAAATCTAGAAATTTAATGAATAGGGGAGAAAAATGGTGGCAACGATTCTTGTTGCAGATGATGCAGCATTTATGCGAACAATGTTAAAAAGTATTCTTGTAAAAGGTGGATATGAAGTAATCGGTAAAGCGGAAAATGGCTTGACAGCCATTGCCAAGTATAAAGAGCTAAAACCAGATTTAGTTACGCTGGATATTACAATGCCTGAAATGGATGGAATTACTGCATTGAAAGAAATAAGAAAAATAAACAGTAAGGCGAAAATCATTATGTGTTCAGCGATGGGGCAACATACACTAATTATTAAAGCAATCGAAGCAGGGGCAAAAGATTTCATTGTAAAGCCATTTCAAGAATCGCAGGTGTTAGAGGCCGTGAAAGATGTGTTAGGATAGCTTGTCTTAGAAGTTAAATCAAAAGTTAAAAAAAGAAAATTCAGATAGGTCATGTTTATAAAATGAAGGGGAAAATGGGATGAGTAAATTGACTTTGGAATAATCACACGGTGATGCCGCCATCATTATTTTTAAGGAAGGATTGGTGTAGGAAATATGAAGCTAGGGTTAAGTTCAAAAATTATTGGCGGAATGCTGGGGAGTATTTTTTTCTTGGCTGTACTTTTGTCAATTATTAGTTATATAGGAACGAAAAATAGTTTAATTGAATCTGCACAACAAAAAATTTTATCGGATTTGGAATTATCATACACTCTTATTGATGTTGCTTATCCAGGAGATTGGGAGAGCAGAAATGGTTTTCTTTATAAAGGGAATATTAAAATAGATGGAAATCATGAGTTAATTGATCATATTGGTGAGGAAACGGGAGGAAACACTGTTAGCATTTTCCATGGTGAAACTAGAGTTGCAACAAATTTAAAAGATGAAAGTGGAAATCGTTCGATCAATACGAAAGTATCAGATGCAGTAAAAAATACTGTTATAGGGAAAAAAGAAAGATATACAGGTAGGGCAAATGTCGTTGGCGAGTGGATGCAGGCTGCATATATACCTATAAATAACAGAGATGGGAAAGTCATCGGTGTATTTGGAACTGCTTTACTAGAGAAACCTTATATTGACATCGCTTATAAATCTGCCGTAAAAAATATCATTCTTTCTCTTATTATTGCAATCGGAATTGCTGTAGCGGGAAATCTTCTAATAAAACGGGCGATTATAAAACCAATCTTAGCATCTGTTGCTCATGGTGAGCAGTTGGCTCAAGGTGACTTCTCTTACGATATGCCTAAACAGCTTTTAACTAGAAAAGATGAAATTGGAACGCTTGCCCATAGCTTCGATCATATTACTAAAAGCATGAGAACCATGATTAAACAAGTACAGCTTAGTGCCGAACAGTCAGCAGCTTCTGCGGAGGAATTGTCTGCCAGTGCCGATCAAACGGAAAAATCTTCAAACCAAATTGCGATAACGATTAATGAAGTGGCATCAGGGGCAACACACCAAACTGATTACATAAGCAATATCTTAACAAAAATGAACGAGACGGTTAAAAAGGCTGCCGAAGGTAATGACAAATCGACAAAAGCACTCGAAAATGCCAAACAATCAACGATGACTGCTCATCATGGAAATACGGCAATACAAGAAGCGATTCATCATTTAAGTACGGTCAAAAAGACGGTTGCCAATGCTACCGATTCGATCCAAAAGCTTGGCAAACGATCCGAAGAAATTGGCGGCATTATTACCGTTATTACGCAAATTGCTGAACAAACGAATTTGCTCGCTTTAAACGCTGCTATCGAAGCAGCTAGAGCAGGTGAACATGGCAAAGGCTTTGCTGTTGTTGCTGCTGAAGTACGCAAGCTTGCCGAGCAATCAAGTGAATCTGCTGGCAAAATTACGGACTTAATTAAAGATATTCAAGCTGAAACGGTTATTACTGTCGGAGCGATGGAAAGCAATCTTAATGCAGTTGAAGAACAAGTGGATATTATCAAAAAAGGAGAAGAAGCACTTGATTTAATTGTTCGCCAAGCCAAAGAAACGGAAAGAGGGGTAAAAGATTCACAAGAAATTCTCCAAATAATCAATCAACATGCCCAAGATGTATTAAGCTCGATTCATGAAATTTCGGGTATTATTCAACAAACAGCCGCAGCAACAGAACAAGTATCAGCAGCAGCAGAAGAACAATCGGCAACCGTTGAAGAGATTTCCGCTAGTTCACATGAATTGGCGAAAATGGCAGAAAATCTTCAAGAAGAGATTCATAAATTTAAAATTTAAGTGGAACAAGAGGGGCAGGTTTCGTGCCCCTCTTGTTCCACTGTCTCTTTTAAGCTCTTCTGCCCGCTGTATTAACTCCAATGACCCCACCTAACAAAGCGACAATGATATAGCCGAGATGATAGGCCATTTGCTCAATGGAGAAACTTGTTTGATATCCTAAAAATTGCATAAGAAAAACTAATAAAGAAAAAAGTAATCCTGTTCCAGCACCAACGAGCCAGCCTCTTTGCTTCCCTTTTCCACCGGAAACAAATCCGCCGATAAATAATGCTAGGAAAGATAATATTAAAATAACCCAAGTTAAAGATGATTCCTGTACATTTGTAAAACGTAGTAATAATGATAAAACGAGACTAGATACGAGAACAATGATAAAGGTCGTGATGACCCCAGATAATATTGCCGAAAATGAGTTTTTTGCCATTTTGCTGCCCCCTTACAAGTTCACTGAGGTTGTTTCACCCTTATTAAAAACTTATTCAGTGGGACAAATTTTAGAACAGGAAAAGCGGAAGCGCCCGTTTAGCGAAGTCCACTAGTCGCTGGGCGCTGTAGCTAGACAATAAAAAAATGGAAAAACATTCGCGTTATGTTTCCAATCCTTTCGCTCAAACTAACATGAAGATAAAAAGTAGTGTTTGATAAGGAGCGGTGGAAGATGGAACTTTGGACGGTCGTTTTGCGAACGCTATTCTTATATTTGTTACTGGTCATTATCTTTCGATTAATGGGGAAAAGAGAAATCGGCGAGTTAAGTCTGTTAGATTTAATTGTTTTTATAATGATTGGTGAGATGGCTGTAGTGGCAATCGAAAAGCCTGATAAACCGTTATTCATCACGATTTTGCCGATGTTTTTATTGCTATTTATCCAGCTTTCTTTGTCAATCCTTTCTTTAAAAAGCCAAAAATTGCGGGATGCTTTAGATGGCAAACCATCTGCCATTGTTGACCAAGGGCAAATTAATGAGGAAGAGATGCGGAAGCAGCGCTATAATCTTGATGACCTCTTGACACAGCTCCGTGAAAAGGATATAAAAAACGTTGCTGATGTTGAATTTGCCATCCTCGAAACAACTGGGAAGCTATCCGTATTTGAGAAGGATAAATATAATCAAACAAATCAAGCGATTAATATTCCGTTTCCGCTAATTAAAGATGGTATGATTCAAGAAGATCAGTTGAAAAGGATTCATAGAACAAACTTATGGCTTAGACAGGAACTCAGAAAGTTAGGCTACAAGGATATAAAAAATATTTTTTATTGCACGATTGATGATAATGGTGAGCTTTTTGTTGATATGAAGGATGATAAATAACGAAAGTAAGGCTTGCTAGTAGAAAAGCTGCCTTACTTTTTTTTGCTTGGGAAAATCATCGCTACTTTCGGACCGATTAACGGTATCCGGTTAATTTCTTCTTTTAATACTAAGCGAAAGATGGCGAGCAAAAAGCAATATACAATAGCGGTCACGATGATTGCCGTAAAAGTTTGCAAAGATAGTGACGCATCGACTAGGGTATGCTTAAAAACAAAACTGCCGATAACTCCTGAGGCAACCATTGTTACAATACTTTTCGCATAATCTTTCACATAAAATGTATAGCTTATTGCTTTAATTACTGTTGCGAAATGAAGCAATGTAACAAGTAACATTCCGAGAATAATCGCGATTGCTACCCCCATGATACCAAATTCAGGTCTTGAGGCAAAAGCAAAAATGGCGGCAATTTTTACAAACGCCCCAATTAAGCTGTTAATCATTGCCGCTTTTGCAAGGTCAAGTGCTTGTAATGTTGCTTGTAGTGGGCCTTGGAAATAGGATAACAGGAAAAAAGGTGCCATCAGTTGGACATAAATAGCTGATTTTGTCGTGTTAAACATTAGCTCCATAATCGGTGTCGCAAATACATATAAAATAACAATCGATAGGCCACCTGTTACTAAAGTTAATCGTAACGCTTGCTGTAAGCGATGTTCAATCATGAGCGTTTGCCCTCTTGCCGCTGCTTCACTTATCGCTGGCACTAAGGAAACGGACAGGGATGTTGTTACAAAGGATGGGAGCAATAAAACGGGGATGGCATATCCTGTAAGCTCACCATATTGTTTTGTGGCCAAGACAGTTGCCACACCTGCTAGACTTAAGCTTTGTGAAACAACAATTGGTTCAAAAAAATAAGAAATCGATCCAATTAATCTGCTTCCTGTCGTCGGTAAAGCAATTCTTAACAAATCATCTAATGTACGTTTGCCTGCTTTTATTTGTTGGAAAAAATGACGACGCACTTTTATTTGTTTTTTCATTTTGAACATTGTTAGCATAAAAAGTAGCGATGCTAGCTCACCAATGACGGCGGAAATCATCGCCCCTGCAGCAGCAAATTCTACACCATAGGGTAAAAGCGCTTTCGTAATCACCGCGACTAAAGCAATGCGAACGATTTGCTCAATTACTTGTGAATACGCTGCTGGCCGCATATTTTGCAGCCCTTGAAAATAGCCGCGCAACACCGATGATAAAGCAATAATCGGAACAATAGGCGAGATTGCGATTAATGGATAATATGTACGCGAATCTGTTAACAGTGTATTAGATAAAAGCGGTGTAAGAGCAATCATGCCCGTTGTAAAAATGATGCTTGTTACAGCTGTAATCGCTAGTGAAACAACGAGGATTTTTTTTATCGCACGCTGATCTCCTTTTGCATCTGCCTCGGCAACAAGCTTTGAGATGGCAACAGGTAAGCCTAATTGTGTCAGCGTAATCGCTAAAAGGAAGGTTGGCAAAGCCATCATGTAAAGTCCAACGCCTTCTTCACCCATAATTCTTGCAACAACGATGCGATTCACGAATCCAAGAAAACGGGTAATTAGCCCGGCTAAAATTAAAATCAAAGTCCCTCGTAAAAAACTTTGTTTATATCTATTAGACATTTAAAGCCCCTACCTTCAAAATTGCTACGATATTCGGTACAATAATTTATATGCACAATGTATGGGCAAGCATGACAAGTTTATTATTGGATTATAGATGAGGGGGCGGAAAAATGGAGGTTGAAAAACAGCCTGTTGAATTTTACAAAGATGAAGTGCTGCCAGTTGTAGAAAGTAAAATGGATGAATTTCGTTTGCTTGGGTATGATCGTGTTTCATTGCAGGGAATATGGGATTGTTTACAAAACAAAAAATGGAGGAAAAAGGAAGATAAACTTCTCCACGAGGTTGTCGCCGATATTTTATCACTTCAAATTGGTGATTATATGAGCTATTTAACAATCGAAGCCTATAAAGGACCTGATTTTTTTGCTGAGTTTGAAACAACTGTTGACAGAACAAATTGACATATCTTATGCCAGTTTTCTATAATGGACATATTGAAATTATTTTTAAATATAAATTTATGCTTGTGAAACGGGATGAAATCCCGTTGTTTTCATGTTTGAAGGAGGAGCGTCTATGGTTAAAAGAGGACGGATTTTAGCATTTTTCCTGATCGTCCTGTTATTTGGAAGTACGATGGGTTTCACAACGGATAAAACGTTGAAAGACATTAAACTGGGACTGGATCTTCAAGGTGGATTTGAAATTTTATATGAAGTAACGCCAATTATCGAAAATCAAAAAGTAGACCGTGAGCTATTATTAAGTACGGTTAGTGCTTTGCGTAAAAGGATTGACGTTTTAGGTGTAAGTGAACCTAATATTCAAATTGAAGGAAATGACCGCATCCGCGTTCAGTTGGCAGGTGTGAAAGATCAAGAAAAAGCACGTGAAATTCTTTCTACACAAGCGAAGCTGACATTTAGGGATGTACTTGACGAAAAATTATTAGATGGAGCGGATTTACAAGAAGGAGGGGCTAAACAATCATTTGATCAAAATAATCAGCCGGTTGTATCGCTGACACTTAAAGATGCAGATAAATTCGGTCAAGTTACAAAGCATATATTGGATATGAAACCAAACAATCAATTAGTTATTTGGTTAGATTTTGAAGAAGGCGTTGACTCTTTTGTATCTGAAATTCAGAAAACAGATGGACAACCGAAGTTTTTATCAAACGCTAATGTAAAAGAGGTTTTAAATACAAAGGATGTCATGATTAGCGGTAGTTTTACAATTGATGAAGCGAAGCAATTAGCGGATTTATTGAATGCAGGGTCACTACCAGTTGAATTAAATGAAATTTTCTCAACATCGATTGGGGCATCATTTGGTGAAAAAGCATTACAAGATACTATTTTTGCAGGTCTAATTGGAATTGCTTTAATCTATCTGTTCATGCTTTTCTATTATCGTTTCCCAGGCTTTATTGCGGTTGTTGCGTTAAGCATCTATATTTGGTTAATCCTGCTCGTATTTGATGCGATGAATGCCGTTTTAACATTACCTGGTATTGCGGCTTTAATCCTAGGGGTTGGTATGGCCGTAGATGCCAACATCATCACGTATGAACGGATAAAAGAAGAGATTCGAACAGGAAAATCAATCATGTCTGCTTTTCGTGCCGGTAGTAAAAACTCGTTCTCAACGATTCTTGATGCGAATGTAACAACAATTCTTGCAGCTGTTGTTTTATTCATCTACGGGACAAGCTCTGTTAAAGGGTTTGCGACAATGTTGATTATCAGTATTTTAGTCAGCTTCCTTACAGCCGTTTGGGGCTCGCGGATTTTATTACAACTATGGGTAAACAGCCGTTTATTAAATAATAAGCCAGGCTGGTTTGGCGTGAAAAAGAGCCAAATTCGCGACATCAATGAATATAATGAAGAGGAACTTGTTGTTCAAGGACCATTTGCGAAGCTAGATTTTATTAAGCACCATCGAAAGTATTTCTTCTTTTCTGGCGCAATGGTTGTTGTTGGTACAATTCTCCTTTTAACAATGGGGTTAAATCTTGGTATTGATTTTGCCAGTGGTACACGGGTTGAGATTCAGTCGCCTGAACATAAATTAACGAAGGACATTCTCCAAAAAGAATTTGCTGCGTTAGGCTATGATGCCGAAGATATTACGCTTGCTGGTGATAATAATGAAATGAGCATCTCCCGTTTTGTTGGTGTTCTTTCAAAAGAAGAAATCGCCAAAATGAAAGCACATTTCCATGATAAATATGGGGCTGAGCCGAATATTAGCACGGTATCACCTACCGTTGGGAAAGAGTTAGCTAAAAATGCTTTCAAGGGGATTATGATTGCATCTCTCGGAATTGTTCTTTATGTTGCCGTCCGCTTTGAATGGCGTTTCGGACTTGCTGCGATTATCTCGCTTCTCCATGATGCTTTCTTCATTATTGTTGTCTTTAGTATGTTACGGATAGAGGTTGATTTAACGTTTATTGCCGCGGTTTTAACGATTGTTGGTTATTCAATAAACGATACGATTGTTACGTTTGACCGAATTCGTGAAAATATGAGATTAAAGAAACGTGTGAAAACATATGATGATTTAGCGGAAATCGTCAATAAAAGCTTAATCCAGGTGATGGGTCGTTCGATCAACACTGTTTTAACTGTTGTCATTGCAACAGCAGCATTGTATATTTTTGGTGCTGAATCAATCCGCAACTTCTCGTTTGCTTTATTAGTTGGATTAGTTGCAGGAGTATATTCATCAATCTTTATTGCGGCCCAATTATGGTTAGTTTGGAAAGCGAAATCTTTAGGAAAAACAAAGTCTAAGCCAAAAGAAACTGACGTGGATCCAGAACCGCAAGTATAAATTTAGTGTAATTAAAAGGAGTCTCTTTCTACGTGAAGGGACTCCTTTTTTTACAATTGCCACTCCTCATGCCTGTCTAGTATACTTAATAGGTTAAGGAGTGGTTTTTTTGTTATATTCAAAAAATCGGTGGATTATTAAAGATAGTGATGGTAGTACGATTGTGCAAGAGTTGGTCTCTAATCTTAACATTACCCCTCTTGTTGCTAGACTTTTAATAAATAGAGGCATAGAAAAGATTGAAGATGCACATGCTTTTTTAACTAAAGATGTAAACGGTTTTCATGACCCGTTTTTATTAGATTCGATGGAAATTGTTGTTGCTAGAATAGAGCGGGCGATTGAACATAATGAAAAAATTCTTGTTTACGGCGATTATGACGCCGATGGTGTTTCAAGTACAACAGTTATGGTGAAGGCTTTAGAAGAAAAGGGGGCAAAGGTTGATTTTTATATTCCCAATCGTTTCTCTGAAGGCTATGGACCTAACGAAGCCGCTTTTAGGTGGGCAAAAGATGAGGGCTATCAAGTTATTATTACTGTTGATAATGGCATTTCGGCCATCCATGAAGCGCAGGTAGCGAAGGAGTTAGGCATTGACTTGATTATTACTGATCACCATGAAGTGTCGCCTGAGCTTCCAGATGCGTTTGCGATTATTCACCCACGTAAACAAGGGAGCAAATACCCATTTGGTGAATTAGCGGGTGTTGGTGTTGCTTTTAAAGTCGCCCATGCCTTATTAGGGTATTTGCCAAAGCATTTACTTGAGTTTGCGGCAATTGGGACGATTGCTGATTTAGTGCCGTTGCAGGATGAAAATCGTTTAATTGCCAGCTTCGGAATAAAAGCGCTACAAAATACAACAAATCCAGGCCTAAGAGCCCTTTTGAGAGTAGCTGGCATGGAAGATAAAGAAATTAATGAAGAAACAATCGGTTTTGCTATCGGGCCGCGCATTAATGCTGTAGGCCGCCTAGGCTCCGCTGATCCTGCTGTTGAATTATTAATGACGGACTCTAATGAAGAAGCAGACATGATTGCAGCAGAAATTGATGAAGTGAATCGCGATCGGCAACAATTGGTGAATGAAATTACGAAGGAAGCAATTAATGAGGTAGAAAGAAATTTTTCGCCTGATGAACATGCTGTCTTCGTCCTTACTAAGGAAGGCTGGAATCCAGGGGTAATCGGCATTGTTGCCTCAAGACTAGTCGAAAAGTATTATCGCCCGACAATTGTCTTAAGCATTGACCATGAAAAAGGTGTAGCAAAAGGGTCGGCAAGAAGTATCCAAGGCTTCGATTTGTTTGAAAATCTATCGAAATGCCGGGATATTCTTTCTCATTTTGGCGGTCATGCAATGGCTGCTGGAATGACATTGGCGATTAAAGACGTAGAAATATTACGGAAACGACTAAATAATTTTGCTCGTGAAATAGTAAAGGAAGATGATTTTACACCTTTAATGAATATTGACTTAACCTGTAGTCTTACTGAAATTAGCCTTGCAACAATCGAGGAAATATATGAGCTTGCCCCATTTGGTGTTGGCAATTCAAAACCTGTCGTTTGTATTGAAGATATTTCACTACAGCAAATTCGCAAAATTGGCAGTCAAGCGAACCATTTGAAGATGATTTTTGAACAGGATGGTCATGTTTTAGATGCGGTTGGCTTTGGTTTTGGCCATTTGGCAGATGAAATCTCATCATTGTCAAGCTTAAAAGTGGTTGGTGAACTGTCCATTAATGAATGGAACGGTTTCAGAAAACCACAATTTATGCTGAAGGATGCTTGTGTGGATGAATGGCAGCTGTTCGATTTAAGAGGAAAAAAAGAAATAAAAAAACATTTTGACGGCTTTGAAATTAATCAGTTCTCTTTCATCGCTTTTCGAGAGAAGACGATTTCTCGCTTACAATTAGAAGACTTAAAAAACCAGATTATCATTGTAGATGAAAAGAATAGTCTCGACAAAATTGATAAAAATTGCAAATCACTTGTATTACTAGATTTGCCGCATGAATCGCTTATTTTGAAAAAGCTTTTACTAGAGTTGGCGCCAGAAAGAATTTATGCTGTTTTTGACCATGAAGAGGAGCATTTTTTTAGTACATTACCTACACGGGAGCATTTTAAATGGTATTATAGCTTTTTATTAAAACAGCAGCCATTTAATATAGTTAAGTATGCGGATGCGCTTTCTAGAAAAAAAGGCTGGTCAAAAGAAACGATTCAATTTATGACACAGGTGTTTTTTGATTTAGAATTTGCTAAAATAGAAAATGGTTTTATTTCACTAGTAAAAAATCCTGTGAAAAGGGATTTTGAATCATCGAAAATTTATAGTCGAAAGCAAGAGTTATTAAAGATGGAAGCGGAATTGGTGTATTCTTCTTATCAGTCGTTAAAAGATTGGTTTGACCAAGTTATTCGAACGTCCCGTATAGTAGAGGAGGAAGTAGTTTCATGAATTATAAGGATTACATTGCATTAGTTTCTGATTGGCCAAAAAAAGGTATTCAATTCAAGGATATTACACCGCTCATGGATAATGGTCCTGCCTTTAAAAGAGCAGTTGATGACATTGTACAATATGCGAAGACGAAAAAGGTTGATTTAATCGTTGGTCCAGAAGCGCGTGGTTTTATTGTAGGCTGCCCTGTTGCTTATGCATTAGAAATCGGTTTTGCCCCAGTTCGTAAGGAAGGGAAACTGCCAAGGGAAGTTATCCGTGTTGAGTATGGACTTGAATATGGAAAAGATGTTTTAACAATGCACAAAGATGCCATCAAACCAGGCCAGCGCGTATTAATAACAGATGATCTGTTAGCAACTGGTGGAACGATGGAGGCGACGATTCGCTTAGTCGAGCAGCTTGGCGGCGTCGTGGCAGGCTTAGCCTTTTTAGTTGAACTTAGCTATTTAGAGGGTCGTTCGAAGTTAAAAGGCTATGATGTATTAACATTAATGGAATATTAAAGAAAGTATATGGAGTGCCCGTTTGGGTACTCCTTCTTTTTAAATTGAACTTCATTTTAATTTTTCATAACACTTTACATTATCGGTTTCTTTCATGATAATAGATAAAATAAGAGAGTTTTCTAATCGTGATAGAATATTAGGTGATTTTTAATGGCTAATGAACAAGTATTAACAATTGACCAAGTTTTAGACCTAACAAGGCGCTATTTACCTGAAGAAGATGTAGCGTTCGTTGAGTCTGCTTATAAATATGCAGAAGCGGCACATCATGACCAATATCGCAAGTCAGGTGAACCTTACATTATCCATCCAATTCAAGTTGCTGGAATTTTGGCTGAACTGGAAATGGACCCTGTGACAGTTGCAGCAGGATTTCTTCATGATGTTGTTGAGGATACAGATATTACATTGGAAGATATAGAAAATGAATTCAATAAAGAAGTAGCGATGCTAGTCGATGGTGTCACAAAGCTTGGAAAAATCAAATATAAATCGAAGGAAGCCCAACAAGCAGAAAACCACCGAAAAATGTTTATTGCGATGGCGCAGGATATTCGCGTTATCTTGATTAAGCTTGCTGACCGTCTCCATAACATGCGAACATTGAAGCATTTACCTCCTGAAAAACAAAGGCGAATTTCCAATGAAACGCTTGAAATATTTGCACCCTTAGCCCATCGTCTTGGGATTTCAACGATTAAGTGGGAGCTTGAAGATACGGCATTAAGGTATTTGAATCCGCAGCAGTACTATCGAATTGTCAACTTAATGAAAAATAAGCGGGTCGAACGTGAAAACCAGGTGAAAGAGGTTATCGACGAAATTCGCAAGCGTTTAGATGAAGTTCTTTTGAAAGCAGATATCTCAGGCCGCCCAAAACATATATATAGCATTTATCGAAAAATGGTACTCCAAAACAAACAATTTAATGAAATTTATGATCTACTGGCAGTCCGAGTTTTAGTTGAGAGCATTAAGGATTGTTATGCTGTCCTAGGTGTGATTCATACTTGCTGGAAGCCGATGCCTGGACGGTTTAAAGATTATATCGCGATGCCAAAGGCGAATATGTATCAATCGCTGCATACAACTGTAATCGGCCCTAAGGGTGACCCAATAGAAGTTCAAATTCGCACAACTGAAATGCACCATATTGCTGAGTATGGAATTGCGGCTCACTGGGCTTATAAAGAAGGAACGCAAATTAGTGAAAATCAAGAAAATTTACAAGAAAAGCTAACTTGGTTCAGGGAAATATTGGAATGGCAACAAGATACAAATGATGCTGAAGAATTTATGGAATCGCTAAAAATTGATTTGTTTTCTGATATGGTCTTTGTATTTACTCCAAAAGGCGATGTCTATGAGTTGCCAAGAGGCTCGGTGCCAATTGATTTTTCCTATCGAATTCACACTGAGATTGGCAACAAAACAATTGGAGCAAAGGTAAACGGCAAGATGGTGCCGTTAGACCATCAATTGAAAACCGGCGATATTGTCGAGATTTTAACATCAAAGCAATCATTCGGCCCTTCACAGGATTGGATTAAGATTTGCCAAACATCACAGGCAAAAAATAAAATTCGTCAGTTTTTCAAAAAGCAGCGCCGTGATGAGAATGTCGAAAAAGGCCGAGAGTTAGTTGAAAAAGAAATTTCAAAATATGACTTGGAGCTCAAAGACGTCTTGACAACGGAAAATTTAAATCGCGTCGCGGAGAAGTTTAATTTTGCTAATGAAGAAGATATGTATGCAGCTGTCGGCTATAACGGCATAACGGCTGCCCAAATTGCTACAAGATTAACGGAAAAGCTGCGTCGACAAAAAGGACAAGAGCAGCTTGAAGAATCGCTCTTAAAAGCTGTTGCAGAAGTAAAGAGCATCCCTCATAAAAAGAAAAAGGATACTGGAGTTGTTGTCAAAGGCGTCGATAATTTGCTTGTCAGATTATCGAAATGCTGTAATCCTGTACCGGGTGATGACATTTTAGGATTCATTACTAGGGGTAGAGGCGTATCTGTTCATCGTGCCGACTGTCCAAATATTCATACGGAAGAAGCGAAGGAGCGGCTTTTGCCAGTTGAATGGGAAGGAAGCGGTGAGGACGGAAAAACATACAATGTCGATATTGAAATTACCGGTTATGATCGCCGTGGACTTTTAAATGAAGTGTTGCAAGCGGTCAATGAGGCAAAAACAAATATCACAGCTGTATCGGGTCGAACAGACCGAAATAAGATAGTCACAATTGATATTTCGATTCCAATTCAAAACGTGAATCACCTGCAAAAAATAGCTGATCGCATTAAACAAATCCCTGATATTTATTCTGTAAGGAGAATTATGCAATAATTTAAGAAGAAAGGCGGCCTGTTCTGTACACGGCCGCCTCTTCCGTGGTGTAAATCTTAATTCGTGGATAAATCGCTGGTTTCGTGGATAAAAGGAATCAATTCGTGGATAAACCGCTGGTTTCGTGGATAAAAGGAATTAATTCGTGGATAAACCGCTAGTTTCGTGGAAAAGTAGCTCAGTTTCGTGGAAATAGGTAAGAAAAATGTTGAGACAAGGAGTGAATCTTTTATGAAAGTAGTCGTACAACGTTCAAAACAAGCAAATGTGCAAGTAAACGGTGAAATTGTCGGCAAAATTGAGTCCGGGTTAGTGCTCTTGGTTGGCATCACACATACCGATACAATCGAGGATGCCGAATATATTGCTGATAAAGTCGTAAACTTGCGCATTTTTGAAGATGAGGAAGATAAAATGAATTTGTCTTTACTTGATGTTGGTGGAGAAATTTTATCAATTTCGCAATTTACATTATACGGTGATTGCAAGAAAGGGAGAAGACCGAATTTTATGGAAGCGGCAAAGCCAGATTACGCTAACAATTTATATGAAAAATTTAATGATTGCCTGCGCCGAAAAGGTGTGCATGTTGAAACAGGCCAATTTGGAGCAATGATGGCTGTTTCTTTAATAAATGATGGTCCTGTTACGATTATCCTTGAAAGTAAATCATGAACTTGTTCCATCAGTCGATGATTGCTTCCTAAAGTGATTGGACAATGCATCAAAAATCATAATACCTCGTCAAAAAGTGAAATTATTTAGCTAATGATGGGCATGATATTACAGGACTAAATAATTAGACGTGATAATGAAGGGAATGGAAATGATGCGTTATAGTGCAAAAGGAGAAGTCACAGGCAATCCATCAAACCAATTATTTGGCATTGATTTTCATGATTTTATCCAAGGAGAACAATCAGCAACGAACATGGAATTAGCTCAAGAGTTTGGAGTCACGCTACGGACAGTTAGAAATTTGAAAAAAAAGCTAGAGCGGAATTAACAATAAATAATAGCTTGACAATCTAAGTATTCATCCGTAACATAATAATCAATGCAAAAATTATCGAATAAACCGATAACGGAGAAAAGTAATTAGGAAACACATGGATAGAGAGGAAATGCCATAGGCTGGAAGCATTTCTCTATGATGACCTAGTGAAGAACACTCAAGAGGTTTCACTCTGAAAGGCTGTGCTTAGTAGGAGATGGACGTTTCAGGCGTTAACTGACCAAGTGGAAGCAGCCATAATTGCAATATAAGCTGCTTTAACTAGGGTGGCACCACGGGAATAAACTCTCGTCCCTACATTTAATGTAGGGATGGGAGTTTTTTTATTTCGCAGGTGCTTACGCTTGTATAGATAGGAGGTAAAAAAGATGTCAATTAACATTCCACGCGGTACGCAGGATATTTTGCCAGGAGTGGTTGAAGAATGGCAATTTGTAGAACAAATCATGAGAGAAATTTGCAAAAAATATAATTATAGTGAAATTCGCACACCAATCTTTGAACAGACAGAGCTGTTCCAAAGAGGGGTCGGAGAAACGACGGATATCGTGCAAAAAGAAATGTATACTTTCGACGATCGCGGCGGCCGTAGTATGACGCTAAGACCAGAGGGGACAGCGCCAACTGTTCGCTCCTTTGTTGAACATAAAATGTTTGGCGCATCGAATCAGCCGGTCAAGTTATTTTACATAGGTCCGATGTTCCGCTACGAACGGCCACAGGCAGGCCGCTGGCGCCAATTCGTGCAATTTGGAGTAGAAGCATTAGGTAGCAATGACCCGGCGATTGATGCGGAAGTGATTGCCTTGGCAATGGATGTATACCGTGAACTAGGTTTAAAACATTTAAAACTCGTGATTAACAGCTTAGGAGACCTTGAGAGCCGCAAAGAACATCGAGAAGCATTGATTAATCACTTTAAGCCGAGAATTGGTGAATTTTGCGGGGATTGTCAAAGCCGTCTTGAAAAAAATCCAATGCGGATTCTCGACTGTAAAAAAGACCGTGACCATGAATTAATGAAATCTGCTCCGTCGATATTAGATTATTTAAACGAGGAGTCGCGAAACTTTTTTGAAAAAGTAAAATTGTATTTAACAGATATGGGGATTGATTATGAAATTGACCCTCGCTTAGTACGGGGCCTAGATTATTATAATCACACCGCTTTTGAAATTATGAGCGATGCAGAAGGCTTTGGCGCTATTACAACGTTAATGGGGGGAGGCCGATACAATGGCTTAACTGAAGAAATTGGCGGCCCACCAACACCGGGAATCGGTTTTGCGCTAAGTATTGAAAGGCTTCTGTTAGCATTAAAAGCGGAGGGCATTCACTTGCCAGTTGAAAATAAGCTTGATTGTTTTCTCGTGGCCCTTGGGGATGCAGCAAAGGATAAAGCAGCTTCACTTTTATATGAGTTAAGAAAAGCGGGATTTACAGCGGACAAAGATTACCAAGACCGCAAATTAAAAGCACAATTTAAGGCAGCGGACCGCTTAAACGTAAAGTATGTTGCTGTACTTGGTGAGGATGAATTAGCGAAAAGTGTAATTAATGTAAAAGATATGGAAACTAGTACACAAGAAGAGGTTAAGCTTACAAACTTTATTGAATATTTATTGGATAGAAGCTAAGGAGGAAAAAAGAAAATGTCAGAGTTAGGAAGAAGTCATTATTGCGGAGAATTACGAGAAGCAAATGTTGGTGAAACAGTCCAATTAAAAGGCTGGGTGCAAAAACGCCGTGATTTAGGCGGGCTTATTTTTATCGATTTAAGAGACCGCACTGGGATTGTACAAGTTGTTTTTAGCCCAGAAGTATCTGGAGAAGAAAATGTAAAAACAGCAGATCGCGCAAGAAGTGAGTTTGTTTTAGATATTAAAGGAAAAGTAGTTGCCCGTGCGGAGGGTACTTATAATAACAAAATTCCAACTGGTACAATTGAAATTCTTGCTGAAGAAGTTATGATTATAAATGCATCGAAAACACCGCCATTTATGATTGAAGACGATGTTGATGCCTCAGAAGAATTGCGCTTAAAATATCGTTATCTTGACCTGCGCCGTCCAGAGATGTTCCAAACATTAAAAATGCGTCATCAAGTATCAACAACAATCCGTAATTTCCTAGATAAGCACGGCTTTTTAGATGTTGAGACACCAATTTTAACAAAAAGCACACCAGAAGGTGCTCGCGACTATTTAGTACCTAGCCGTGTTCATGAAGGGCAATTTTATGCGCTGCCACAATCACCGCAGCTTTTTAAACAATTATTAATGGTTTCTGGTATTGACCGTTATTACCAAATTGCCCGCTGTTTCCGTGATGAGGATCTTCGTGCCGACCGTCAGCCAGAATTTACGCAAGTCGATATTGAAACATCATTTTTAGATAAAGAAGAGCTAATTGCTTTAATAGAAAAAATGATGGCAATCGTATTAAAAGAAGTTAAGGGCATCGATGTTGCTATGCCATTCCCGCGCATGACATATGATGAAGCAATGTCACGTTACGGCTCTGATAAGCCAGATACACGCTTTGCGATGGAGCTTGTCGATGTCGGCGAAATTGTGAAGGATTCGGAATTTAAAGTGTTTGCCAATGCACTTTCAGGTGGCGGACAAGTAAAAGCGATAAATGTAAAAGGTGCAGCTGAAAAATATTCTAGAAAAGATATCGACGTCTTAACAGAGTATGTAAGCCGTTATGGGGCTAAAGGGTTGGCATGGTTTAAAGTTGAAGAAGACGGGTTAAAGGGGCCGATTGCGAAGTTCTTCAACGAAGAACAGCAGGCTGGACTTCAAAAAACACTTGAAACTGAAGCTGGTGACTTATTATTGTTAGTGGCAGATTCTAAACAAGTTGTTGCCGACAGCTTAGGAGCCCTTCGCCAAAAGCTTGCTAAAGATTTACAACTAATTGATGAAAATAAATTTAACTTCCTTTGGATTACTGATTGGCCGCTCTTAGAGTTTGATCCAGAGGCAGGACGTTACTTTGCTGCCCATCATCCGTTCACAATGCCAGTACGTGAGGATTTACCTTTACTTGACGAACATCCAGGTGAAGTTCGCGCTCAAGCCTATGATATCGTTCTAAATGGCTACGAGCTTGGCGGTGGTTCTGCTCGTATTTATGAGCGTGATATTCAAGAAAAAATGTTTAAAGTTCTTGGTATGCCAGAGGAGGAAGCACGTGAACAATTCGGCTTCTTATTAGATGCATTTGAATTTGGTACACCACCACATGCTGGAATTGCGATTGGTCTTGACCGTTTTGTTATGTTACTTGCTGGCCGTACAAATCTTCGCGATACAATTGCCTTCCCGAAAACGGCAAGCGCAAGTGATATTATGACAAACGCACCAGGCTATGTGAGCCATGATCAATTATTAGAGTTGAATTTACAAGTGAAGTTGTAAAACGATTTCATAATTTTTATTGATATTAGTAAGCATGTATGTTACTATTTACTTACAAAGTCCTGAGGTGCACGTTATTTAACCTATTAGTTTTGACCGAACATTAAAACTAAGGGAGTTTGAAGTTTTCAAGCCGCGTACATACCTCATACGGAAGCTGGCATTCTGCCGCCCAGAGGAAGCACAAGTCCTTGAAACAAAGCACCCACCTGCATTATGCGGGTTCAAACAAAGGCCGAGTGACGACACGAATTGGGACTTTACAAATTAACAGTTCAACCCTAAGCAACCTTGCTTAGGGTTTTTTAGTGGAATATTTTTGGAAAAGTAAATAAGTATGATTGCATTAAAATAGGGAAAAACATTATTACTACATAAGTTTTGGAGAGTGGACATGTTGTTACATCAATTTTCAAGAAATGAGTTAGCTTTTGGCAAAGAAGGTTTAGAGCAGCTAAAAAATAGTACGGTGGCTGTATTGGGCATTGGCGGCGTCGGCTCTTTTGCTGCTGAATCATTAGCACGCACAGGTGTTGGTAGACTAGTTTTAATAGACAAGGATGATGTCGATATTACGAATGTTAACCGCCAATTAATAGCCTTATTATCAACGATTGGTCGTCCAAAGGTTGAACTAATGAAGGAAAGAATTGCAGATATTAACCCGGAGTGTGAGGTTATTGCTTTAAAAATGTTTTATACAGAAGAAACGTATGAGCAAATTTTTGAATACGGTTTGGATTTTGTAATTGACGCCTCTGATACAATTATGTACAAAATTCATTTAATGAAAGAATGCCTGAAACGCAACATCCCGATTATTTCAAGCATGGGCGCGGCTAATAAAATGGACCCAACTCGCTTTACAATTGCCGATATTTCGAAAACCCATACAGATCCAATTGCTAAGATTGTTCGTCAGAAGTTGCGTAAAGAAGGCATCTATAAAGGGATTCCCGTCGTTTTTTCAGATGAAAGTCCAATTGTTATTCGTGAAGAAATAAGAAAAGAGATTGTCCCAGATGAGAATACGCCAATAAGAAAGGCGAAAATGCCACCTGCTTCCAATGCATTCTGTCCTTCTACAGCTGGTTTAATTATGGGTGCCTATGTTGTTAGAGAAATTTTGAAGGATATTAAAATTAATAGAGTTGCATCAGAATAAGAAATGAGGCTGAATGTTCAGCCTCATTTTGCAATTTGTCCAAAATCACTTTCATGATTAGTAGGAAAAAATTGTGGTGTACTCATACTTTCATCGGAGAATGAAACCATTCGCCTTGCTCTGTCCATAATTTGCACTAAGGCCTGATAATCCTCCTCAATAATCGAATTCTCCTCTTGTATTCGCTGTAATTTTCTCGTGAGTTTTTCTTTTTCCTCCAACAATAGCGTATTCTCTCTAGTAAGTCTTTCATTTTCAGACCGTAGAATATGAGAGTTTATCCCTGTATTTTTAATCGAATAAAGATAAGAGATAACGGTTTCTATATCAATCCCCGTTGCCATTTTTTCCTTTGTATCTGTTTGTCTAGTTACTTCTTGATTTTCAATATTATTACTATAATTGTATGTAGCAATGGATGAGGTAGATGGTACCTCGTGATTGAAATTTGTATTGGTCTCTACTGGAACAGTTTGTTTTTTAGTTTGTTCGGTATGTAGTTGTTGTGCCTCTTGCTTAGCGAGGGCTCTTTTTCGTTCTTTTCGTTGTTTTTTTGCAAGCTCCATTGCTTGCTGGAATTTTTTCCTTACCTCTGCATTCCAACGAAATCCGCAAGCAGCAGATGTCCTGTTTAGTCTATCGCCAACCTCTTCAAACGCATTTAACTGTGTACTACCCTCACGAATATGCCGTAATACCGTTTCCGCCAAAAGGAGATCATCTTCATGTGACCAAGCATCCTGTCTTACTTTCATTTTATGCCAACTCCCTACTATAGTATTTTTAGTAGTTTGGCCCAATTTTTATATGATTATACTTTTTCAATTTTTGAGCACAATTCACTTATCATTGCCATGCTTAAGCTCTTCTAATCTTGCAAAAACCTTAGAAAAGTGTTTTTCATGCCCACTTTCTTTTGGAACATAATATTGCTTGTCCTTCAAGTTATCAGGCAAATACTGTTGTTTTACCCATGAATTCGGGTAATCATGGGGATATTTGTAACCAATTCCATGGCCCAATACTTGAGCCCCTTTATAATGTGCATCCCTTAAATGGATAGGGATTTCACCAATAGCGCCTTTTCTAACATCCTCTAATGCTAAGTCCAATGCTTTATAGGCGCTATTTGATTTTGGCGATAAGCATTGTTCAATCACAATATTTGCCAATGGTATTCTTGCTTCTGGTAAGCCTAGTCGTTCAACAGCATTGATGGCTGCTACTGTATGAACACCAACTTCTGGCGCCGCAAGAGCAATATCTTCGTAAGCGATTACCATTAATCGACGACAAATGGAAATTAAGTCTCCACCTTCAATGAGCCGTGCAAGGTAATGCAAGGCTGCTGACACATCACTACCTCTTATTGACTTTTGCAGACATGATAATAGTGAATAATAAAGATCACCTTGTTTATCATGGGAAAAACCTTTGTTTTCGACACATTCCTTAACTAACTCTATATTAATATGAATAGAATCGGAATCTTTATCTTTTGCCGCTTGCACAACTTCTTCAAGAATATTTAAAGCAGATCTTGCGTCTCCATTTGTTGTGGAAGAAATAAGCTGGATGGCTTCCTTGGAAATATTAATATTCATTTTTCCTAATCCTCGTTCTTCATCACATAAAGCACGCGATAATAATTCCTCTAAATCTGCTGGAGTAAGCGGTTTTAATTCCTTAATCTGCCCACATCTGCTTCTGATTGCTGGATTAACATCATGAAACGGATTTTCTGTTGTTGCCCCAATTAAAGTAATCAATCCTCGTTCGACATGTGGCAAAAGATAGTCTTGTTGTGCTTTATTAAAGCGGTGGATTTCATCGATAAATAAAATTAACTTACCGTCTGCCTTAGCCAATTCAACGGCATCCTCTAAATTTTTTTTTCCGGCAGTCGTTGCATTTATAGCTACAAACGGATGTTGAACTGTACCTGCGATTGCTTTGGCAATTGATGTTTTTCCAACACCAGGCTGTCCGTACAGTAAAATAGATGGAACATAGCCATTGTGAATCATTTTGTACAGCGCTGTTCCTTTTCCAATAATATGCTTTTGACCAACGATTTCATCTATATTACGAGGTCTCATCCGATAGGAAAGAGGTTCCTCAACTAAAAAATCAAATAACAACATCATCACCTCATTGTATACTTTATCACATATCGGTTTTCATTTATTTCAAATTTTCCAGTATCATGATAGAATATCATAATCTACATCATTTTTTCAGACGAAAGAAGGATTAACTTGAAACAATGGATTGTTTACTTAGTAGGACTGTTGGTCATGACTTTTGGAATTGTATTAGTCATTCAAGCTGACCTTGGCAGTGCTCCATGGGATGTGCTCCATATTGGGCTATATAAGCAATTTGGTTTAACAATCGGAAGCTGGACCATTTTTGTAGGAATTATTGTGCTAAGCACTTCAGCTATTTTGGCAAAAGCGTTCCCGAAATTAGGCGCCTTTTTAAATATGCTTTTATGTGGAATTTTTATTGATATGTATTTATTAATACCATGGCTAAAGACGCCAGCTTCAATGGTTGGCCAATTTTTGATGCTATCTCTCGGAATTATTTTTATGGCTTATGGAATGGCTATTTATGTTTCAGCAAATGTGGGGACCGGACCAAGAGACAGTCTTATGCTAGTCATTATGCAAATAACAAAAATGAAAGTTCAATGGATACGCTTTATTATGGAAGTTCTTGTACTAACTGTTGGTTGGATGCTAGGGGGACCAGTTGGGGTTGGAACGATTGTTTTTTGTTTAACAATTGGTCATGTAACAGGATTCGCGTTGCCGCAGTGTCAAAAAATCATAAATAACTGGATAGAAAAAAGACGCGCCAATATCGTAACTGAAACATCGAACAGTCTGTAATGCTTACGCTATTTAGCAAAAGTTACCTAAAATAAAATATCAAACAATGTAAGTGTTTATAAATTCATGTTATAATAGCGATGACTATACTGTGATGTGTCGGAAAATGTTATAGAGGTGAAAAATGTGAAGATTTCTACAAAGGGGCGTTACGGCTTAACAATCATGATTGCGCTCGCGAAAAAACATGGTGAAGGGCCGACTCCGCTTAAAAATATTGCCAAGGATCATGATTTGTCTGAACATTATTTGGAACAATTAATTGCCCCACTGCGCAATGCTGGTTTAGTAAAAAGTATCCGCGGTGCATATGGTGGTTATGTTTTGGCAAGGGATGCCGAAAATATAACTGCAGGTGATATCATTCGAGTGCTTGAAGGCCCGATTAGTCCTGTCGAAGTGCTCGAGGATGAAGAACCGGCAAAACGTGAGTTATGGATAAAAATTCGTGATGCAGTTAAGGAAGTATTAGATACAACTACTCTTCAATATCTTGCTGATTACGAAGGGAATAATCATGATGCCTATATGTTCTACATTTAAAAGTAGGTGAAAACATGCAGCAACCAGTTTACCTAGACCATGCCGCGACAACTCCTACCCATCCAGAGGTAGCTCAAGCAATGATGCCGATTATGATTAATATTTTCGGCAATCCTTCGAGTGCTCATTCCTTTGGCCGAAGAGCGCGGCGTGAGGTAGATGAAGCGAGAGCGTTCATTGCTAAATCAATCAATGCAACTGAAAACGAAATCATTTTTACGAGCGGTGGCACTGAAGCTGATAATACCGCTCTATTTGGTGTTGCTAATGCCCATAAGGACAGAGGCAATCACATTATTACGACGGCTATTGAACATCATGCCGTTCTTCATACTTGCAAACAACTTGAAAAAGAAGGCTTTGAGATTACTTATTTGCCTGTAAACAATCACGGCGAAATTAGTATAGAGGACTTAAAAGCGGCGGTTAAGGAGTCTACTATTTTAGTGTCTGTTATGTATGGAAATAATGAGGTCGGCACAATTCAACCTGTTAAAGAAATTGGCGAGCTATGTTCAGAAGCTAATATTTTATTCCATACGGATGCTGTTCAAGCATATGGGATTCAAGCTATTGATGTGAAAGAATTGCATATAGATTTAATGTCTGTTTCCGCTCATAAAATAAACGGTCCTAAAGGGATTGGTTTTTTATATGTGAAAAATAGTGTGAAGCTTATTCCGCGCCAACATGGTGGTGAACAGGAACGGAAACGTCGGGCAGGAACAGAAAATGTTGCTGGTATTGTCGGCTTCAAAGAAGCGGTTCACTTGGCGCAAACGGATATGCTTGAAAAACGAGAGAAATATGAGCAATTTAAACAAAAAATGCTTGAAGTTTTTCAAAAAGAAAAAATTCAGTTTAATGTGAATGGTGAAGGTGCAAAGGACTTGCTTCCTCATGTTTTCAATATTTCATTTCCTAGTACAAATGTAGAATCGATGCTTGTGAACCTCGATTTAGCGGGTATTGCGGCATCAAGCGGATCTGCCTGTACTGCGGGATCAATTGACCCTTCTCATGTTTTAGTTGCTATGTATGGGAAAGATTCGGATAAAATCACAAATTCAATTCGCTTTAGTTTTGGCTTGGGAAACACACTAGAGGAAATTGAAAAGGCTTCATTTGAAATAGCTAAAATTGTTAATAGGAAGTAGGTGGTGAATAGCTTATGAAAAACTCAAAAACACCTGCAGAAATGCGTGTTGTCGTCGGGATGTCTGGTGGTGTTGATTCCTCAGTTGCCGCTTATGTTTTAAAACAACAGGGTTATGACGTAATCGGAATTTTTATGAAAAACTGGGATGATACGGATGAAAACGGTGTTTGTACAGCAACCGAGGATTTCGATGATGTCATTCGTGTTTGCAATCAAATTGGCATTCCTTATTATGCTGTTAATTTTGAGAAGCAGTATTGGGATAAGGTATTTACGTATTTTTTAGATGAATATAAAGCAGGACGAACGCCAAATCCCGATGTAATGTGTAATAAAGAAATTAAATTCAAAGCGTTTTTAGAGCATGCTCTTACATTAGGAGCCGATTATTTAGCGACAGGCCACTATGCCCAAGTTGAATATCGCGACGGTGAATACAAGATGTTACGCGGTGTTGATGATAATAAAGATCAAACGTATTTTTTAAATCAATTAGGACAAGATCAGCTTTCAAAGGTAATGTTTCCGCTCGGAAAACTCCCTAAGTCTGAAGTTCGGAAAATCGCCGCAGAAGCTGGTTTAGCAACGGCTACTAAAAAGGATAGCACCGGCATTTGTTTTATCGGCGAACGTAATTTTAAAGAATTTTTAAGCAACTACTTACCGGCACAGCCTGGGAAGATGACGACATTAGATGGTGAAGTGAAGGGAACCCATGATGGTCTCATGTATTATACAATCGGGCAGAGGCATGGCTTAGGTATTGGCGGCGCAGGAGAACCATGGTTTGCCATCGGTAAAAATTTAAAAGAAAACATTCTTTATGTTGGCCAAGGTTTTCATAATGAGGCTCTTTATTCTGATTCCCTTCTTGCCGTTAATGTGAGCTGGGTTAGTGACCAAAAACCAATGGAGCCGTTTCACTGCACAGCGAAATTCCGCTACCGTCAGCCTGATATCCCTGTAACTGTAGAAATAATTGATGATAATATTGTAAAGGTGATCTTTGGGGAGCCAGTGAGAGCAATCACGCCTGGCCAATCCGTTGTTTTTTATAATGGTGACGAATGCTTAGGCGGTGCCACCATTGATGAAGTTTACAAAAATAATGAACGCTTAACATACGTGTAGGAAGTAGGGGACGGACGGTTCTCTTGCTTCTTAAGCATATAAAACAAGAACATGTAAGAAGGAGAAAAAAGCATGACAGATAAAAATACCCTCGGCATTCAATATATGCAGCAAGGGAAGTATGAGGATGCTGCAAAGATTTTCAATGAAGTTATTGCGGAAAACCCGAATAATCCAATTGCTTATATTAACTTTGGTAATTTACTTGCTGCAGTTGGAGAGCATGTCCGTGCGATTGCGTTTTTTAACAAAGCGTTGGAAATCGATAGCACTTTAGCGACTGCTTACTATGGAGCAGGAAATACATATTACAATCAAGAAGATTACATTAAAGCAAAAGACAATTTTGAACAGGCAATCAAACTCGGCTTACAGGAAGCAGATGTTTATTTTATGTTGGCGATGAGCTTGGCCCAGCTCGGTCAAGAAAAACTGGCTCTTCCTTATTTTCAAAGAGTGATTGAACTAAATGAATTTGACGAAGATGCCCACTTCCAATATGGTTTATGTTTAGCATTGTTGGAAATGATTGATGAAGCGATTCCGCATTTTGAAAAAACAATCGAGTTAAACGATGAGCATACAGATAGCTATTATAATTTAGGTGTTGCTTATGCTTTTAAAGACGAGCCAGAAAAAGCACTTACTATGTTTGAAAAAGCGTTAGAGATTCAACCTGATCACTTTTTAGCAGCAAATGGCAAGAAAAATGTGGAACAATTGTTTCGAAAGCATTAAACAAAGCTTCAAAGGGGAATAACGATGGAAAAACAGCAATCGATAGAGTTTATTGAAGAACAAAAAAAATTTATTAAAGGAAAAATCATTGTTATGATTTTTCACAATGAACAGACTTTATATTCTGTTGCAAGAATTCGCATTATGGAAACGAATGAGCAATATGATGAAAAAGAAGTCGTCGTTGCTGGTTACTTTCCATACATACATGAAGATGAATCTTATACATTTTTTGGTAGCTTCCATCAACATCCTCGTTATGGGATGCAATATCAAATCAATCAATTTCGCAAGGAATTACCACAATCAAAGGATGGCATTATTCAATACCTTTCAAGCGATTTATTTACCGGCATTGGCAAAAAAACGGCAAAAAAAATTGTAGATACATTAGGAGAGCGAGCCATCTCAAAAATATTAGAAAACCCTTCCATTTTAACAACAATTCCGAAGTTTCCCGAGGAAAAAGCAAAAATATTATATGATACATTGATGCACCACCAAGGGTTAGAGCGAATCATGATTGCTCTAGCTAATTATGGATTTGGTCCACAGCTTTCCATGAAAATATACCAAACATATAAAGAAAACACGTTAGAAATCATCGAAGATAATCCTTATAAATTAATTGAAGATGTTGAAGGGATTGGCTTTGCAAGGGCAGACGAATTAGGACAAATGTTAGGGATATCAGGAAGCCACCCAGATCGAATTCGTGCTGGATGTATTTATATTTTAAATCAGCAATCATTGCAGGAAGGCCATGTCTATTCATTGCTAGAGCCTTACATAATCCAGATTTATAAATTAATTAATGAAAAGGCAAAAGAAACGAAAGTGTCCGAAATCGATATTTCTCGGGAAATAATCGCGCTTGGTGAAGAAGGAAAATTAATTATTGAAGAAAACAGAGTTTATTTGCCATCGCTTTATTTTTCCGAAAAAGGCATTGTGACAAGCTTAAAAAGAATTGCAGAGCAAAAAGAATACACGGAACAGTTTCCGGAATCTGAATTTTTAAAGGCACTTGGCGGCCTTGAAGAAAGATTAAATGTGCAATATGCTCCCTCACAAAAAACTGCCATTCAAAGTGCCATTTCTTCTCCACTAATGATTTTAACTGGTGGCCCCGGGACTGGGAAAACGACAGTTATAAAAGGGATTGTTGAAATTTACGCCGAACTGCATGGCTGTTCTTTAAACCATAAAGATTATGATAAAGATGACTGTTTTCCAATCATTCTTTGTGCACCAACAGGTAGAGCGGCAAAACGAATGACAGAGTCAACTGGCTTGCCAGCTGTCACGATTCATCGACTCCTTGGCTGGAACGGTAATGAAGGCTTTAATCATGATGAAGATGATCCGATTGAAGGAAAGCTCGTGGTCATTGATGAATTTTCAATGGTCGATGTGTGGCTTGCTAACCAATTATTTAAGGCATTGCCACCAGCAATCCAAGTAATCATCGTCGGCGACGAGGATCAATTGCCATCTGTTGGTCCCGGCCAAGTTTTAAAGGATATACTAAAATCGGGAAAAATAAATACAGTCCGCCTTACAGATATTTATCGCCAATCAGAAGGTTCTTCCATTATCGATTTGGCCCATAGTATTAAAGATGGTGTAATACCTGACGATATTACGAAACCGAGGGTGGATCGAGCTTTTTTTCAATGCAAGCAAAACCAGGTTTTGGAAGTAGTTCGTCAAGTTAGTGCAAACGCTCTAAAAAAAGGCTATACGGCAAAGGATGTTCAAGTGTTAGCTCCTATGTATCGGGGCAGCGCTGGAATAGATGCATTAAATCCAATGCTGCAAAATCTTTTTAACCCAAAATCCGACCAAAAACGAGAACTAATCTTTGGGGAAATTGCATATCGTGTTGGCGATAAAGTACTGCAGCTTGTCAATCAGCCTGATGATAATGTTTTTAACGGTGACATCGGTGAAATTGTCAGCATTATTTATGCGAAGGAGAATCTCGAAAAACAAGACCAAATTTTCATCAATTATGAAGGAACGCAAGTGATGTATACACGGCAAGATTTAAATAACATAACCCACGCTTATTGCTGCTCTATTCATAAGTCACAGGGAAGCGAATTTCCAATTGTTATTTTGCCAATTGTAAAGGGATATTATCGAATGTTAAGAAGAAATTTAATCTATACCGCTGTCACTCGCAGTAAAGATTATTTAATTCTTTGTGGTGAAGAAGAAGCCCTGAAGAGTGGTGTATCGCGCCAAGATGAAGGTTTACGACAAACAACATTGACATCAAAGCTAATCGAGCGTTTTGGAGAAAAGGACGTCGACGAGGTTAATGAAGAAAACATGGAAACATTATCACCGTATGATTTTATGTGAAATCCGTAATCTAAGTATGAGTTGACTGCCTTGATCAACTCTTATATACGATTAAAAACTGATTGTCTACATTGTTTAAAGAATGTTCGAGGGGTGGGGTCCTATTGCGAACGTTCTCGTCAATAAGAGATTTACCAGTTTATAATCAAGCAACAGGTAAGGAGCTCGGTAAAGTTTTAGATCTTTGTTTTGATAACAACGGTACAGTCAATGGTTTGATGGTGGATACAAAGGGGTTATTAAAAAAAAATAAACTTATTCCCTATTCTCAAATTTCCTCAATAGGAATGGACGGGATTATGTTGTCTAATGAACCAACAACTGAAGAGCAAATGACGCAAAACCGAAATGGAGTACATTTTCTTCAAAATGGCCAGGAGCGAATTATTGGCAAACCTTTAGTGACGACTGAAGGCGAAAAACTTGGGTTGGTAGAAGATGTATATTTTAGGGAAGAATTGGGCACCATTATAGGGTATGAAGTTACGGACGGATTTTTCGCTGATATGACAGAAGGCCGCAAGGTTTATAAATCTGGAGCACCTTTGACAATAGGCGAAAGTATCCTAATCGTTGATTTAAATTAACAAAATTGTAATTGTTAGAAACAAGGAACATTCCAGTTGTTTCTTCCAAAGAGGAGTGACAATACCCATGATGAAGTGCCCTAATTGTGCCAGTAAGGATATTGGGAAAATCGGTGTTAACCAATATTATTGCTGGAATTGCTTTATCGAGCTAACAGTAAACAAAGATCGACTATATACCCACCAAGTTGAAGAAGATGGTACGTTAAGTTCATTAGATGACCTTTTTACAGAAGAGGATTTGCGATTGGGAATGTGAAAAAATTTTTTCTAGGGGTGATTGTTATGAATAAAACAATGACGTCTCTATTGGCATTAGGAATCGGGGCTGCCGCTTATAGTATGAGTAGGGGGAACAATAATTTCATCAATAGCAGAACGATGAAAAAAATGAGAAGGCGTATTTCTAGGGCTATTTATTAGGCGGTTGAAAGTAATAAGTTACAAGAAGAAGGGGCTGGGGCAGGAATCTCAGCCTCTTTTCTGTGTAAATAGACAGATATAAGGAGTGGTTATTTATATGGGAGCTTCCCAAGGCTATAAATGGTTAATTCGAGCTACTACCTTGCTAATCATATTTTTATGTTTTTTTGTATTTCTGAAGCTAACCCCCATTTGGAAACCAATTTTTCAAATTATTTTAACAATTTTACTGCCACTCTTTATTTCCGGGTTTATTACCTATTTGTTGCTGCCTGTAGTAGAAGGATTACACAAGCGGGGAGCCCCACGAACGGTTGCGATTTTGAGTATTTATTTTCTTTTTTTCGGAGGATTAGGCTTTGGCCTTTATAAGCTTTTTCCGCAAATCATTAAACAAGTAAAGGATTTAAGTGAAAATCTCCCTTATTTAGTAAATACATATCGCGGTTGGCTTGAAGAAATTGATTTTAGAACGGAACATTTTCCAAACGAAATTCACGCTCGAATCGAACAAGGGTTAAGTGGAATTGAAAATACGGTTAACCAACTTATTACTTCTTTTTTAGAGTTTGTAAAAGACCTGGTCAATTCTCTAGTGCTTTTCGCCTTAGTCCCGTTTATTGTTTTTTATATGCTAAAGGATTTTAACATATTTAAAAAAGCAGTCTGGTATATAACGCCGCGGAAATGGAGAAGGCCGGGAATAGAGCTATTAAAAGATATCGACGAATCGCTCGGCAATTATTTACGAGGACAGCTATTTGTTTGCGTAATTATCGCCGTTGTGGCCGCCATTGCTTTTTGGATTACCGGTATGAGCTATCCGCTTTTATTTGCAACTATTGTTGGGATTACCAATTTTATCCCCTACTTTGGCCCGATCATTGGTGCAGTCCCTGCCGTTATTGTTGCATCAACGATTTCAATGAAAATGGTAATCATTGTTGCTGTTATTATCCTTTGTTTGCAATTTATAGAAGGGAATATTTTATCCCCATTAATCGTCGGAAAAAGCGTACAAATGCATCCTGTTGTTATTATTTTGGCGCTTTTAGTAGGGGAAGAAGTGGCAGGTATTGTAGGCTTAATATTGGCCGTTCCGATTTTGGCAATTTTTCGCGTTGTTGTCACACATTTAAAACTGAACTTTGAAAAACAGATACAAATGGCTGATACAAATGATTAATGTTTGACAAACGCTACGGTAGTTGTCTAAAATGATTTAGTGAATGTTTAATATGATTGAATGATGACGGAATAAGTAGATTACAGCCCAATTTCTAGAGAAAAGTTTCCTTAGGCTGAAAGAAACTTTAAATGAAGTGTAATCGAAAGCTGCTCCTGAGTGTTTAGTGTTTAAAACTAAGCCGTTTGACCGCGTTAAGGTTTTAAAGGTGATGAAGATTTTTTTCATAATCAGGGTGGTACCGCGAGGAAATTATAGCTCTCGTCCCTGCAGTTTACTGTAGGGGTGGGGGCTTTTTTTATAGTTGAAATATAATTCACATGAAATAGGGGGATTTACGATGAAAAAATTAACTGCCGCCGAAATTCGGCAAATGTATCTTGATTTCTTTAAGGAAAAAGGACATGCTGTAGAACCTAGCCGCTCGCTAGTTCCACATGAAGACCCGTCTTTATTATGGATTAATAGCGGTGTGGCAACGTTAAAAAAATATTTTGATGGACGTGTCATCCCTGAAAATCCACGGATTTGCAACGCACAAAAATCAATCCGTACAAATGATATTGAAAATGTCGGCAAAACAGCTAGACATCACACTTTTTTTGAAATGCTTGGGAATTTCTCCATCGGCGATTATTTTAAAAAAGAAGCGATTGAATTTGCTTGGGAGTTTTTGACTTCTGAAAAATGGCTAGGTCTTGAGCCAGAAAAACTATCAGTTACAATCCACCCTGAGGATCATGAAGCCTACGATTATTGGCTAAACGATGTTGGTATCCCTGCAGAAAGAATTATTCGGATTGAAGGAAACTTCTGGGATATTGGCGAAGGTCCAAGCGGCCCGAATACAGAAATTTTTTACGACCGCGGCGAAGCATTTGGCAATGATGCGAACGATCCTGAACTTTACCCAGGCGGAGAAAACGAAAGATATCTTGAGATTTGGAATTTAGTGTTCTCTGAATTTAACCATAATCCAGACCATACATACACACCACTTCCAAAGAAAAATATAGATACAGGCATGGGCTTGGAGCGCGTGGCATCCGTCATGCAAGAAGTGCCAACAAACTTTGATACTGACCTTTTCATGCCAATTATTAAAGCGACAGAAGAAATCTCAGGTCAAAAATATAATGAAAGCAAAGAAAAGGATGTAGCCTTTAAAGTAATTGCCGACCATATTCGCACCGTTACTTTTGCGGTTGGGGATGGGGCGCTGCCGTCAAATGAGGGCCGTGGCTATGTATTACGCCGTTTGCTGCGCCGTGCTGTCCGCTATGCAAAACAAATTAATATTCACCGCCCATTTATGTTTGAACTCGTGCCAGTTGTCGGTGAAATCATGGTTGACTATTATCCAGAAGTGAAAGAAAAAACAGAGTTTATTCAAAAAGTAATTAAAAATGAAGAAGAACGTTTCCATGAAACATTGCATGAAGGTTTAGCGATACTTTCTGAAGTCATCAAAAATGCGAAAAAGAAAGATAGCACTGTAATTCCAGGTGAAGATGCTTTTCGTTTATACGATACATATGGCTTCCCTTATGAGTTAACGGAAGAATATGCCGAAGAAGAAGGGATGACAATCGACCAAGAAGGCTTCAATGTCGAAATGGAAAAACAGCGAGAACGTGCGCGTAGCGCCCGCCATGATGAAGGCTCAATGCAAGTACAAGGCGGCGTTCTTGGCGATATTAAGATAGAAAGTACATTTATCGGCTACGACCAAGCTGATGCTGAGGCTCGCATTGAAGTTGTTTTACAAAATAATGATTATGTAGAGCATGTCCAAGCGGGTGAGGAAGCGCAAATTATTTTAAATGTAACGCCATTTTATGCTGAGTCAGGCGGTCAAATTGCTGACCAAGGTTATTTAGTGAACAATAATCTTATTCTTCGTGTCAAAGATGTGCAAAAAGCGCCAAATGGTCAGCATCTTCATTCGGTCATCGTTGAAAAAGGTAGCTTAACAAAAGGCGAGACAGTCAGAGCGAAGATCGATGAAGAGAAGCGCAATGCCATTATTAAAAACCATACAGCAACACACTTGCTACACCAGGCCTTAAAAGATGTGCTTGGCGACCATGTAGCGCAAGCAGGTTCCTTAGTATCACCTGAGCGTCTGCGCTTTGACTTCTCACATTTTGGACAAGTTAAACAAGAGGAGTTAGACGAAGTTGAAGCAATAGTAAATAGCAAAATCTGGAACAGCCTTGATGTAGAAATTTCCAACAAAGGCTTAAAAGAAGCAAAAGAAATGGGAGCAATGGCGTTATTTGGTGAGAAATATGGTGATGTTGTTCGCGTTGTTAAAGTAGGCGAATACAGCTTAGAGCTTTGCGGCGGCTGTCACGTCTCGAACTCAGCGCAAATTGGCTTATTTAAAATTGTTGCAGAATCAGGAATTGGCGCAGGTACTCGCCGAATCGAAGCGGTAACAGCTCAAGGCGCGTACATGTTGATGAATGACCAAATCAATCTTTTAAAAGAAGCAGCGAATAAGTTAAAAACAAATCTGAAGGAAGTTCCAGCAAGAATTGAGGCTCTTAACGGAGAAATTCGTCAACTGCAGCGTGAAAATGAATCATTAGCAGCAAAACTTAGCAATATTGAATCATCTAGCCTTGTAAATGAAGTAAAAGAAATTAATGGCGTTAAACTTCTAGCGAAGAAAGTAAATGTGAAAGATATGAATAGTTTACGAACAATGGTAGATGATTTAAAAGGAAAACTAGGATCAGCTGTTATCATTCTTGGTGCTGTTAATGAAGATAAAGTAAATTTAACTGCAGGTGTAACAAACGATTTAATAGAGAAAGGCTACCATGCTGGAAAATTAATTAAAGAGGTAGCAACACGCTGTGGCGGCGGCGGTGGTGGTCGTCCAGATATGGCCCAAGCAGGTGGGAAAAATCCCGAGCAATTAGTAGAAGCCTTACATTATGCAGAAGAGTGGATGAAATCTATTTCGTAATTTTACAAATTATAGTGTAAAATAAAGATAAACTAAAATGGACAAGTAGGGTGAGAGCAATCTCTCGCCTCTAACTTCTAGAACGGAGGTGTCAAGATGAGCTCAATGGATAATACGATGCGTTTTAACTTTCAAGATGAGCCAGTTGATACAAATGTTAAGGATGTACTTTTTACTGTATATGAAGCACTGCAAGAAAAAGGCTACAATCCGATTAACCAAATCGTAGGGTACTTGCTTTCGGGGGACCCGGCTTATATTCCGCGCCACAAAGATGCACGCAATATTATTCGCAAGCTTGAAAGAGATGAATTAATTGAAGAATTAGTGAAATCCTATCTAGAGACTCATCGGGAAGGCAACAACTAAAATGAGAGTGATTGGTCTAGATTTTGGAACAAAGACAATTGGCGTTGCTGTCAGTGATGAATTAGGATGGACAGCACAAGGGATTGAAACAATTAAAATAGATGTCGAGCAAAATAATTTTGGTTTTGAGCGAATAAAGACATTTATAGATGAGTATAATCCAGAAAAAATAGTGGTTGGTTTTCCAAAAAATATGAATGGCACAGTTGGACCACGCGGAGAAGCTTGTCTTGAATTTGCAGAACTCTTGAAAAAGACCTTCCATATCGAGGTAGTTCTTTGGGATGAAAGGCTTTCAACAATGGCAGCTGAACGAGTTCTTTTAAGTGGTGATGTTAGCCGCAAGAAACGTAAAAAAGTCATTGATAAAATGGCAGCTGTCATGATTTTACAAGGCTATCTTGATAGTAAACAATAAGGAGTGGAAAATGAAATGGCTAAAGTAGAAAAAGAGCGAATTATAATTCCTGACGAAAAAGGTGAAGAGCATCTGTTTGAAGTTTTATTCACTTTTGATGTTGAGGAAACTGGCAAGTCTTATATGGTCGTGGAACCTGTTGGAGCAAGTGAAGATGAAGACGAAGAGGTCGAAGTATTTGCTTTCCGTTTTGAGGATCAAGGCGATGACGAAGACGATCTTGCTTTATTCCCAATTGAAACTGATGAAGAATGGGATATAGTTGAGGAAATGTTGAATACCTTTACCGAAGAGGAAGATAAGGAAGAAGAGTAATACGTTAGCCGTAGTAGGCAATGAGTTGATATGTTAGGCGGACCACTTGTTGGTTCGTCTTTTTTTTTCTAAAAAAAATCACTCGAAATTTGTCAGTCATATAGTATAATAATACGGACAGGAAGGAGGCGTTTTTTTGGGTAGATTTAACAAAAAGGATAACGATGCGAAACTTTTCGAACGAGAACAAGAAGCACGCTTAGTTCGGAGAATTGTCGCTATTATTATTTCATGCATTTTAATCGTAATCGTTGCTGTAGTGATAGCTGGTTATTTTTACATAAAGTCAGCACTAGAGCCAGTTAATAAACAGGATCAATCGCAAATTAACGTAACAATACCAATCGGTTCTTCGGTAAGAGGAATTGCCAATATTCTAGAGGAAAACGGGGTTATTAAAGATGCCACTGTTTTTCGTTATTATGTCAAATTTAAAAATGAGGCTGGATTTCAAGCTGGTGATTATAAACTTAGTCCAGCGATGGAGTTTGGCGATATTATTGCGCAATTAAAAACAGGCAAAGTGATGATGGAGCCTGAATTTACAATTACCATTCCCGAAGGAAAGCAGCTAGAAGAAATTGCAACTATTATATCTAAGAAGACAAATTATAGTGAAAAGGAAATTATTGAAAAACTTGATAATCGTGGGTATGTTGAAAGTTTAATAAAGAAATATCCATCCATTTTATCGGAAGAAATTTTACAAAAGAATATACGCCATCCGCTTGAAGGATATCTTTTTCCAGCTACTTTTGATTTTTATGAAAAAGAACCGAAGCTAGAGGAAATTATTGAGAATATGATTACAAAAACAGAGGATGTCGTTTCTCCATATCTAGATCAAATTGCGGAAAATGGTCTTTCTATCCATGAGTTTATGACGATAGCTTCTTTAATTGAAGAGGAAGCATCAGTAAAAGCAGATCGCGAAAAGATTTCGACCGTTTTTTATAATCGTCTCAAGAAAAAGATGCCACTACAAACAGACCCAACTGTGTTGTATTCGTTAGGAAAACATCAGGTGGGAATCACCTATAAAGATTTAGAAGTGGATTCGCCGTATAATACTTATAAGATTCAAGGGCTGCCACCGGGGCCCATCGCAAGCCCAGGTGAAATCTCAATGGCAGCCGCCGTTAACCCGACAGATGCTAATTATTTATATTTTTATTCCCGTCCTAACGGTGAAACGATATTCACAAATACTTTAAATGAGCATAATACGATTAAAAATAAATATAAGCATGAATGGGATGAACTTAAAAAGGCTGAATAAATATAGTTCCTTTCAGGAAGTATGACTATTTTTTAAGGGGTAAAAAATGAGGGTTTTATTAGTAGATGATGAGCAGCTTGCTTTAGATGTAATGGATATTTTGCTAAAGGAAATAGATGGAATTGAAATTGTTGGAAAGTTCACGAATCCAGAAAAGGTTCTACATGTATTAGAAAAACTATCAGTTGATGTCATTTTTCTTGACATGGAGATGGGGGCAATACATGGCTTAGAATTAGCAAAAGAGATTATGAACCATTACGGTCACATTCAAATTATCTTCGCTACCGCTTATCCACAATTTGCTTTAGAAGCATTTGAAGTAAATGCGATTGATTATATTTTAAAACCTGTAAGTAGTGAACGGCTGCGGAAAGCTGTAGAAAAGATGAAAAAAAAGGTAGTCATCGAACATTCCAAAAATGTGTCAAGTGATAATATAGAATGTAAGCTTTCCGCTTATGCTATGGGAGGTTTTAAACTTGTAGACAAGAATAAAAAACTAATAAAATGGCGTACACGTAAAGTTCAAGAATTATTTATCTTACTATGGCATCATAGTGGAAAAGTCCATAAGGCACGTATTATTGAAGAGCTTTGGCCAGATGTGGATATTCTGAAAGCAGTTCAACTTATGCATACGACGATTTATCAGCTTAGAAAAACGTTAAGAAATGTCGGATTTGATAAATCTATTCAATTAGTAAATGATCATTATGTACTTAGTGTACCGATTGTAAGCGATGTTGAAGAAATTGAAAATATCATTTATTCTAGGCAAAGTACCGAAGAAAACATTAGACAACTATTAAGTCTTTATTGTGGAGGGTATTTAGAAGAAGAAGATTATCAATGGGCCGTCCAAGTACAACACGAATTAAAAGAGCATGTTCTTCATTTTTTTGAGGATTTTGTAATGAAATCGATAAACAATCAAGAATGTCCTTTATTGGTGCAACAATGTTTGGAGAAAATGGTAGAGATTGATTCGTATAATGAGGTGTATATTTTACGTTTATTGAAATATTATGGTGAAATGAAAGATATGCAAAAATTAATTAAGTTTTATGAGTCAAGAAAAATGCTATTTGAAGAAGAACTAGGTGTAAAGACTCCTGTGAAAGTTCAACAAACATTTGGGCGTTATTTGAAACGAACGTAACTTATGATTATGAGTTACGTTTTTTTTTTTTTTTCAGAATTTGTTCAGAATGAAAAGTTATAATTTTACAAGATTTATAGGTATTTTCAAAATCTGACAAAGTAAACTCTTTGAAAGACTGAAAATACTTAAAATTAAAAGTTTGAAATCGAGGTGATGAAAAAAAACGTTGTTAGGGGGGAGAGGGCATTGCGAATTGTTTCAGGGGTGTTATTTGTTATCGTAGGATTTTGTCTTATTTTGTATCCACAGATTGAGAAGGTTTTTTCGGATACAAAACAAAAAGAGCTTGTGGCTACGTTCGAACAGCTTGCTTATGCGGAGGAATCAGCAGCGATTGAAGTGAATTCTAAATCTATAAATGAGCAAGTGGAGTTGTTAGAAGGAGCCGTTGGCATTATTCGCATACCTGAAATCGACCTTGAGATGATGATTTTTGAAGGTGCAGGGCAATCGTCGTTAAAGAATGGCGCTGGAACTATCGAACCTGAAAAAAAAATTGGCGTAAATAATGTCGGTATCGCAGGTCATCGCTCCCTCGCTTATGGCAAGCATTTTAATCGACTAGGAGAGTTAACCGCAAATGACGAAATTGAGATTTTGACCAAGGATGGAACATTTGAGTTTGTCATTGCAGATACTTTTGTTGTCGATAAGAAAGAGATCGGTGTTTTGACAGACAAAGATGAGCCATTGATTACTTTGGTCACTTGTACGCCAATCGGGAAGAAAAATCCGACCGACCGATTAATTGTGCAGGCAAAATTAAAGCAGTTAATGAACTAACTATCTCCTAGTAAACAATTTCTTTATTTATTACAGGAGGTAAACATGAAAAAAAAATTAAGAATTATCATCATCTCCTTCCTATTAATCATGAACAACTTCTTCAGTATAGCACCCGTACTGCAAGTAAGTGCAAATGAAGGTGAAGAAACTTCTTCTATTAGTGAGGTCATAGATGATACGATTGATGGCGTTAGCGATGAAGTTGCTGATGAAGAGTCGCCTATTGAAGATTCAACAACCGAAGAAGTAACGGAATCACAATCTGAACAAGAAGAACTGCAGCAAGGAGAAGTACAACAAGAAGAAGTACAACAAGAAGAACTGCAGCAAGAGGATAATGTTGTTGTAGAAGAGGAAGTTGAAGAAGAACCAGAAAACCTCTTAGATAAAGTCGCTACGTTTTTTATGGAAATGATGCCGTTTGGTACTCAGTCAGCAAGTATAATGCCACCAGAAGACGTCATGACAAGTACAGAGTTCACGGTCGGTGGTCAGACTGTTACAGGACCTGGACCTGTTACTGTACAAAACGGTCAAACAGCACAGTTTAAATTCAACATGGAACTAGCTGCAGGACATGACTATGGTCCAGGTACAACAATGACGTATACATTGCCGAATATTTTCACAAATATTACATTCCCACAAGGAACTAAATTTGGGGATCTAGGAGATATTACAAAGAATGGTAATGACATTATTATTACATTCAATGAGAATATTCACGATGGACTCAATGGTACAGGTTTTGAACCAGGTGCGCATTTTTACATTGCTGCAACATTTAACAACATAGGTAACAATGTGAACGAAAGAATTGATTTACCTGGCCAAGCTAATATTGCGCTTAATTTCACACCGTTAAATGGTCAGCCGATTACAAAAAATAATGGAATAGCTTACGTAGATAATGGTGGCAATCCTATCCAAAGTAACACTAATAGTGACTATATCGAATGGAAAGTCACAGTAAACACCGATTTAAAAAATACGTCAAACCCAGTAACATTCACAGATACATTAAGTGCGAATAATGGTAGTGGACATAAGTTTGCTACAAGTTCAGTAACCATTACTGAACTGACGATGAAACCAGATGGTAACGTTTTAAGCAGAACTCCTGCAGGGATCACACCAACTTTTACTGGTTCTAACACCGTAATGACAATCAGCTTGGACGGAACGAAAGCGTATGAAATTACGTATAACACGATTCCAGATGATCCAGGAAATAATGAGTTCATTACGTATAAAAATAGCGCTACGTATGGTACAGCGCATGCGGTAACGAAAGAGGCAACGGTGAATTACGGAACGCCATTAAGCAAGGAGTATTCAGGACCTAATGCTAATTTAGAAACAACGTGGACGATTAAGTATAACTTTAATAAACGTACGATTACACAAGGGAATGCCAAATTGACAGATAGTTGGTCAACAACTGGTGGAAGCGGTTCGAAAACACAAGTGATGTCTGAATTTAACGTTTACGAAGAAAATGGAACAACACCAGTATCTGGGGATGAATGGACAAGAACGGATAATGGTCAAGGTTTCACACTTCAATTTAACCAAACCGTTACAAAACCATACGTTATTAAGTACAAAACAAAACCAGCTAGTGATACGTATATTACTAGTAATATGACAGTAACAAACACAGTTACACGTAGTGATGTAACTCTTTCAAAAGGGGATACTGTAACGTATTCTAAGAATAATTTCATGTTAAACAAATCTGCTGGTAACGTGAACTACGCAAACAAAACAATACCATGGACGATTACAGCAAACCAAGCAGGTTATAGTTTAGATGCAGGTACGACATTCAAAGATACATTTACGAATCCAAATATGGAGTTGAAGGAAGAAACATTAGTCGTAACTGTTGGTAGTGAAAAACTTACTGAAGGTGTAGGTTACACACTAACGAATAGGGGTAAAGTTGGTTTCGACATTACATTAACAAACGGAACAAATCAACAAGTTGTCATTACGTACACAACTGACTATGACATCAGAGACATTGGTTCAAATAATCGTGAGTTCCAAAATAATGTTAAGATAAATAACTCTGGTTTACCAGCTGCACCATCAGATTCTGCAACGCGTTCTGTTGCTACAGAGCAAACAGCAAATGGTAAAAAGACAGGTGTGTACAACTACAAAACGAAACAGTTTGAGTGGGAAGTGGAACTGAACTTCAACTACAACACGTTAACGAATGCGATTTTTGAAGATGTATTACCTAACACACAAACGATTGACGTTGAGAGCATCAAAGTAGTCAAAGGAACGTTGAATTCAGCTGGAGTATTCCAACCAGGAGAGGATGTTGACGTAACGAATACGGCGACGGAACCTCATAAGATTGCATTTTCATTAGGTGCTATTTCTGTACCTTATAAGGTAACTTATAAATCTTATGATACAGATCGTGTATTCCCTGAAACAGCAGGTAAGGTGCAAATAACGAACAACGCAACATTAAAAGATGGAGCCGCTCCAAACGCTTCTTGGACGAAAACAGTCGGGGTCAACTACACAGATAAACTGATTACGAAAAAGGGTAGTCAAATTCAATCAACTGCGGGTATAAAGTGGAACTTTGAATTTAACTATGCCCAGTCAGATCTTAAAAACATCGTCATTACGGACACAGTCGGTAAAGATGGTGAAGGTAATCCGAATCAGCTTATTAAACCAGACTCGTTTAAAGTTTATCAAGTAGAATTAAGTGGAAAGTCTGATAGTGCTAGCTATAATGCAACAAAACAGAATACTCTGTTAACAACCCGTGCCGAATATGATCCAAACGGAACAGTGCAAGCAGGTACGTATCAATTAAATGTCAATATTCAAGAAGGTAAGTTTGAGCTAAAACTACCAGACGGAGACAGTGCGTATTACATTGAATATGAAACGATTTACATGGGTGATAACGGCTTAACTGTAGAAAATGCAGTACAAGTAAATTATGTGAGTAACGACGGAAACCAGGCTTCAAATAATTTTTCAATCAGTAACTTTAGATACGGAAATTCTGGAACGACAGTAAAAGTACCATTTGTTGTCGTAAAAACAGACGGAGCCACAGGTGAACCGATGGAAGATGTGGAATTCACTTTATATAGTGACTTCCAGTCAGGCGTTGCATTACTTTCCAAGAAAACAGATGAAAATGGAATATTTGACCTTGGTATGAAGTTGACAGAAGGTAACTATACGCTAAAAGAAACTACTGTTGCAGGCTACGACAATCCAGGCGATATTAGATTTAAACTTGACCGTAAGTCGGTTGAAAAGAGCGGACCATATAATGGCAAGCAAATCGTTGAAGTTGAAAACTTTAAAACAGGTTCAGGGACAATGTGTCCGCAATTTACTTTAACAATTAAAGACGTTGACCGAAACATAGTAGCGAATAAAAATGTTACACTAACAAACAAGGCAACAGGTCAGGTGCATACTTTACCGACAAACGGTGCTGGGGAAATTACACTTACATCTGATAAAGTTAAAGCAGGACTATATACGGCTACGATAAATGAAGGTGGAACAGATGTTACACTTGGTGAAGTAACAGTAACTTATAATGGCACTTGTCAATATGAGCTCCAACCTCAGCCAAAGTGTAATCTATTTACAATTACAATCAAAGATACAAAGGAGATTGTACGCCCGAATGTAACAGTAACATTGAAACATAGAACAGATAGTACAGCACCAGAAATTATAGCAACAACAGATGCAAATGGTCAATTCACTGTACCTTCAGCAACACAAACAGGTGTTTATAAAGTGTATGAAGGCAAACAATATCTCGGTGACGTAACGATTACGTATAAAAACTCTCCTTGTGAAGCTACCGTAATAGAAGTACCAACTTGCGAAATGTGTACACTAACAGTAAGAGATGTTGATGGCAATCCACGTGAAGCTGGTGTTGCGATTACAATCAAGGATAAAGATGGACAGGAAATGGAAACAGGGCTAACAACAGACAGTGATGGTAAAGTCCGAACGACTAAACCGTTACCAGCAGGCGAATATGACGTTTTTGAAGGTGATTCACCTGCACCATTTGATACGTTTACAACGAATATTGCTTGTGAAAATGATGTCCAGCCAAAACCAATATGCCCTAATTTTACGGTCACTGTGCGTGATGTCGATAGTAACCTGTTTGAGAAAGGTATAGCCATCACGTTGAAAAACAAGGTGACAAATCAAGAAGCAGCAGCTGAAACAAACGAAAATGGTAAAGTTTCGATTCCATCGGAAAACTTGCCAGCAGGTCAATATGATGTTTACAACGGCGGCATAAAACTAGGTGAACTTACTGTTAGTTATAAAAATGGATGCACTGCTGAAATTCAACAAACACCATCATGTGAAAATTTTACTTTATCAGTAAAAGATACCGAAGGTAAGCCTTTTGCAGCAGGTGTACAAATTGAGTTGAAAGACAAAGAGGGTAATTCAGTAGTAACAGCAATAACGGATGCAAACAGCATAGTGACGGTTCCATCAATTAATTTGCCAGCAGGAACATATGATGTTTATGCAAATGGAGAATTCCTTTCTGAAATTGTCGTAAGCTATAAAGACAGCTGTAACGCAGCGATTCTTCGATTGGCACTTGACGACAAAGGAAAAATCTTCAAGAAAGATTTAATCAAGAAAGTAAGGATTAAGCAAATTAAACAAGATGGAAGCAACAAGGAAAGTGATGTTGATGAAGACGGAGTATTCTCTGTAGAAGGGCTAGAACCAGGGGAGCATGAATTTGTTGTCGTTGTTGAACTGGAAGATGGCAGTCAATTGGTAATGGGCAAAATTACAGTAACAATCAATCCAGATGGTGAAATTACTAATATCCACGAAGAGCTTGTTGACCCGTACGGTAAGATTACCGATAGCAAAACAGGCGATGTAATAGGCGGAGTCGAAGTTGAGCTATACTACGCAGATACTCCTAGAAATAGAGCAAATGGAAGAACACCAGGTATGCTTGTAGACTTACCAGAATTACCAGGTTTTGCACCAAGTAATAACAAAAACCCGCAAACGAGCGTCTCGGTACCAGTATGGAACGATGATGTGAGCGATTACGGCAACTATGCGTGGTTAGTATTTCCTAAGGGGGATTACTATATCGTAGCGAAAAAGCCAGGATATGAGGACTATAGAAGCCCGACGATTTCGGTAGAATATAATATCGTAAAACATGACTTTGAAATGGAGCCTATTCAATCAAGTGACGATGGCGCATCAGGTGGAGGCACATTAGGTGGAGGCACACCAGGTGGAGGCACACCAGGTGGAGGCACGCCAGGTGGAGGCACGCCAAGTGGAGGCACACCAGGTGGAGGCACGCCAAGTGGAGGCATACCAGATGGAGGCACGCCAAGTGGAGGCACGCCAAGTGGAGGCACACCAGATGGAGGCACGCCAAGTGGAGGCACACCAGATGGAGGCACGCCAAGTGGAGGCACGCCAGGTGGAGGCACGCCAGATGGAGGCACACCAGGTGGAGGCACGCCAGGTGAAGGCATACCAGATGGAGGCACGCCAAGTGGAGGCACATCTAGTGGCAGCACGCCAAGTGGTAGCACGCCTGACGGTGGAAGTGTAGACAAATCAACGAATGTAAAAGGTTCAGACAAGTCTAACTCGCAAACTACAAAACGTTCTTTACCACAAACTGGTGAAGAGAGAAATTTACCACTATTATTTGTTGGGATTCTGTTACTTATTGTTGGAGCCTCCCTAATGATCTTTAAAAGAAAAATAAAAGCATTATAATTAAATGGACTATGATGGGTAATGAGCCTATCATAGTCCATTTTTTTGTAGAGAAAACAATTTTGAGATTGAATGCGTCTATTCTTATTTCTATAATGGTAGTAATTAACTTGCAAAAAAATTATAAACGTAAAGGAAGTTACAAATGGTGAGCAACAAATTGAAAAATAGTAGACAAAAAAGGAAGATTTTCATAATAATAGGGTTGCTCATTATGTCTCTCATAGGCTTTCGCTTTATTTGGATGGGAATACATCAACAAAGTAATTTTCCTACTGCAAAAAATGGCATACTTGATTTAAGAGATGTAGATTTAGATTCTGATGATGTCGTTTTTCTTAATGGAGAGTGGTTATTTTTCAAAAATCAGTTGATCAATCCAACACTATCTAAGGAAGAACTAAGTCGTTTAGAACACGAGAACATTCAAGTTCCAAGAAATTGGAAGGGGATAGTCGAAGATGAAGAACAAAAACCTTTTGGAGTAGGAACTTATTATTTACGGATTTTGTTAAATGAAGAAAAAAAGCAAATGTTTAGTCTTTATTTTAAGGATATCCGTGCAAGCTCCAGAACTTATATTAATGGTGAAAAAGTCGCTCAGCTTGGAGAGATTTCTGAAGATAAAGCCTTATTTCAAGCTGATTATCGACCATTTGAAGTGATTGTAAATGATAATGCATCAGAAATTCGATTGCTCATCCATGTTGCCAATTTTGAGTTGAAACGTTCTGGAGGGATTTTAAAACCGATTCAATTTGGTTCGTATGATGCGATTAAAAAGGCACAAGTAATCTCTTTATTATTACACTTTATAAGTATTTTTATATTTTTAATTCATTTTATATATGCACTCATTATTTTTATTTTTTATGCAAGAAAAAAAGGATTGCTTTATTTAGCAATGGCGTTCCTATTTGGAGCTATATCAATCCTTGTGAATGATGAGAGAATCATTCTTTATCTATTTCCAGCTATCAGTTTTGAGTGGTCGAATAAACTATATTATGTATCATACTCAAGTGCTATATTTTTTTTACTTTACTTTTTTAAAGATGTGTTCCCTGAGTTTTTTGAAAATCGACTGGGAATGAGGCTCATCTACAAACTATTGTCTTATTTATATAGTACGATTTTAGCCGCGGTATTGTTGGAATTTAATCTGATAGTTCCTATATTGTTCACAGTTTTAATGGTATTTTTTCCGTTTGTTATCCCATTTCTTTTGTTCAAAGCTGTGTTACATCAGAAAAAGGGTTCAATTGCTTTACTAGTTGGTATGTTTGCTATTGCCTTCAGTCTTGTTTGGGGTTGGATTAAAGGTCATGGTGGGGTGTCATTTCCTTATTATCCAATAGATGTGGTCATAGGGGTAACTGGTTTTGCGCTGTTTTGGTTTAGTCGTTTTTTCGAAGCGCTTGATACAAGTGAGAGTTTAGCTAAGAAACTGCAAGTAGCCGCTGAACAAAAGGATGAATTTTTAGCGATTACTTCACATGAACTGAAAAATCCATTGCATGGCTTACTCAATATTTCTCAACTAGTATATGAAACAGAACAATCTAATTTATCAGCAACAAATCGAAAAAATTTACAAACAATCATTGATATAGGTCAAAGGATGTCACTTCTCCTTAGTGACTTACTCGAAATCGACAAACTTAAAGAAAGTGGCATCATCTTAAAAACAGGTCGAGTGAATTTATCATCTGTTGTTTTGAGTGTATTCGATATGGTCCGCTTTATGACAGAGGGGAGAAACATTGCCTTCAGAACGGAGGGCTTGGAGGATTTCCCAGAAATCAAGGCGGACAAAAATCGCTTGTTTCAGATTGTCTTTAATCTTGTTCATAATGCCGTTAAATTTACGAATGAAGGAGAAATTGTTGTTCGTGCCGAGGTTAAAGGCGAATTTGCCTTGATTAGTGTGAAAGACAGTGGAATTGGCATGGATGATAAAATATTGCAAAACATTTTCTCATCTTCTAAGCGGGCTACTATAAGTCCGGTGGAAAAAAGCGGTAGTGGCCTAGGATTAAGTATATGTGACCAATTAATTAAGTTGCATGGAGGAACTTTATCTGTCGAGTCGATGATAGGGAAGGGGACAACTTTCACGTTCTTCCTTCCATTAGCAAGTGACAACAAGCAAGTACAAGTTCTGAATAAATCAGACAAAAATACGAGAGGACACGAAGTAGAGATTCCAGCCGTTCAAAAGGGGTGGCCGTCGGTTTTAGTCGTTGATGATGACCCAATTAATCAGGAAGTACTAAAACAAACATTGTATTTAGAAAAGTTTAATGTAATTACCGCTTCTTCTGGTGAAGAGGCATTACAATTGTTGTCTATGGGAAGTTGGCATCTCGTAATCACTGATGTAATGATGCCAAACATGTCTGGATATGAACTTACAAAGAAAATTCGTGAGCGGTTTTCGTTAACGGAATTACCGATTTTATTATTAACGGCAAAAAATCAGCTAGAAGTGACACAAACAGGCTTTCACTACGGTGCAAATGATTATATTATAAAACCTGTTGAGAAATTAGAATTGGTTACAAGGATTAAGGCATTGGCTACATTGAAAGATTCGGTTGATGAACGAATACGTATGGAAGCAGCGTGGCTACAGGCGCAAATTCGCCCTCACTTTTTATTTAACACATTGAATTCGATTGCAGCATTAAGTAAAACAAATCCGGTTAAAATGATAGATTTATTAGATGAGTTTGGAAATTACTTACAAGCAAGTTTTGATGTTAGGAATTTAAAACAAGTTATTTCATTAAAGAATGAATTAGAACTTGTTCGCTCCTATTTATTTATTCAAAAACAAAGATTTGGGGAGCGGTTAAATGTCATTTGGGAGGTCGATAAAGGGATTAATGTTACTATTCCTCCGCTTTCAATCCAGACGATTGTAGAAAATGCAATTCATCATGGGGTATTAAAGCATCCAAATGGTGGAACGATTATAATTCAAGTGCGGAAAGTTGAAAATAATGTTGAAATCATGATTAAAGACGATGGTATCGGGATGTCCGAAGAGAAAGTAGCTCAATTACTTTCCTATCAAACAAATGAGAACGGCGGGATTGGTCTATTGAATACGGATAAACGTTTAAGACGTCTTTATGGACATGGATTAATCATTAAGAGTAATATAGAAGTTGGAACGATTGTCACGTTTTCAGTTCCAATGAATTATTAGATTGAATACTTCATCCATATGTCATCATATATTTTTAGCCATGAGATGTTCAATCAACTCTATTTGATAGAGGAGGTCTTTTTTTGTTCATATCTAATGAGATAACTGCTTATATTGAAAGTCTGGTTCCTGAAAGGGAGCCAGCTATTATTGAAATAGAAAAATACGCAAAAGAGCATCGTATCCCAATTATGGAACTAGTTGGAATGGAATCGATGCTTCAGTTTTTAAAGCTACTTCAGCCAAAGGTAATATTAGAAATCGGCACGGCAATTGGCTATTCAGCGATAAGGATGGCAAAAGCGTTGCCAAACGCTCAAATTACAACAATTGAGCGTGATAAAATCCGCTATGATAAGGCGATTGAAAATATAGCTGCTATGAACTTGCAAGAACAAATAACGGTCATATTTGGTGATGCTCTTGAGACAAAAGAACAAGTTAGCCAGTATGGTCCGTTCGATTGTATTTTTATAGATGCTGCCAAAGGTCAATATATGCGATTTTTTGAGTTATATAGTGCGTTATTAAATCATCATGGAGTTATTTTTTCAGACAATGTTTTATTCAGAGGATTCGTTGCCAAAGCTAATGTGGAAGAAAAACGTCATCAAAGCTTAGTTGACAAAATTAAAGGCTATAACAAATGGCTTATGAATCATCCTGAATTCGAAACAACGATTTTAACGGTTGGGGATGGAATTGCCATTAGCCGTAAGAGGTGAAAAGAATGAAGAAACCTGAAATTTTAGTAACACCAACTTGTATAAAAGATATTGAATTACTTGCTGAAGCAGGAGCAGATGCCATTTTAATTGGTGAGGAGCGCTATGGCCTGCGCCTTGCTGGAGAGTTTAAAAGAGACGATTTAAAAACGGCTATTATGATAGCACATCAACATAAGATGAAAGCTTACGTGGCGATTAATGCCATTTTTCATAATGATAAAATTGAAGAATTAAAAGATTATGTAACGTTTGTTCAAGAAGCCAATGCTGATGCGATTGTTTTTGGAGACCCTGCTGCACTAATGACAGTAAGAGAAGTCGCTCCAGAAATGAAATTGCATTGGAACACCGAAACGCTCGCAACCAATTGGTACACATGTAATTACTGGGGCCGTAAAGGGGCAAAGCGAGCAGTATTGGCACGTGAACTGAATTTGGACGCAATTATTGAAACGAAAGAAAATGCGGAAGTAGAAATCGAAGTCCAAGTTCATGGCATGACCGCGATGTTTCAGTCAAGGCGCACATTAATCGGCAACTATTATGAATTCCAAGGAAAAACGATGAAGGTTGAAAACCGTTCAAAACAAGATCAGATGTTTCTTCATGATAAAGAACGCGGCACTAAATATCCAGTTTTCGAGGATGAAAATGGGACACATATTATGAGCCCGAACGATATTTGCATCATTGATGAGCTAGAGGAATTAATTGATGCGGGTATTGACAGCTTTAAAATTGAAGGGGTGCTAAAATCATCGGAATATATTGTTGAAGTGACGAAAAAATATCGTAAAGCGGTTGATTTATGTACCGACGACCGTGAACAATACGAGGAGATAAAAGAACAATTAGTTGCTGAAATTGAAGCTATCCAGCCGAAAAATCGCCCGTTGGATACAGGATTTTTCTATAAGGAGACCGTGTATTAGGGAAAGAGAATAAAAAATTGTACAAAACTACTGAAAATATTGACTAGTGTCTAAATTGAGCATGTAAGCCCCAAACTGGTCACTAGGGTACAGTTCTAGTGTCCAAGAAATATATAATAATGGAACATGCAAACTATCCACATGTTCCATAAAGAAAGGTGTGATACAAAGTGGCAGCTATAGCTGATAAAATATCTGAAATCATCGATGGCAAGCGTGTAATTGTGAAAAAACCAGAGCTCCTTGCGCCGGCCGGCAATTTAGAAAAGTTAAAAATTGCAGTACATTACGGCGCAGATGCTGTTTTTATAGGTGGTCAAGAGTACGGGTTACGTTCCAATGCCGATAATTTTTCGATTGAGGAAATGGCAGAGGGCGTAGAATTTGCCAAGAAATACGGGGCGAAAATTTATGTGACGACAAATATCATTGCCCATAATGAAAATATTCCCGGGCTAGAAGAATATTTAAAAGGTGTGGAAAAAGCCGGTGTTGCCGGTATTATTGTTGCCGACCCGCTTATTATCGAAACAGCTAAGCGAGTTGCACCAAAGCTTGAGACGCATTTAAGCACACAGCAATCTCTTTCTAACTGGAAAGCAGCGCAGTTTTGGAAAGAAGAAGGAATGGAACGCGTTGTTTTAGCAAGGGAAGCAAGCGCGGAAGAAATAAAAGCAATTAAAGAAAACGTTGATATTGAAGTAGAAATTTTTATTCATGGAGCGATGTGTATCGCTTATTCTGGACGTTGTACGTTAAGCAACCACATGACAGCCCGCGATTCTAACAGAGGAGGCTGCTGCCAATCATGCCGCTGGGATTATGATTTATACAAATTAGAGAGCAACAATGGCGCCATAACGGAAGCAGCGCAATTTGCTGATGAGGATCTTCCGTTTGCGATGAGCCCGAAAGATTTAAATCTAATTGCATCAATTCCAAAGATTATTGAGCTTGGAGTAGACAGCTTGAAAATAGAAGGAAGAATGAAATCAATCCACTATGTTGCGACGGTTGTCAGCGTTTATCGCAAAGTTATTGATGCCTATTGTGCTGACCCAGACAATTTTGTAATTAAACAGGAGTGGTTGGAAGAGCTTGATAAGTGCGCCAACCGTGATACGGCTCCAGCCTTTTTTGAAGGTGTTCCAGGCTTTAAAGAGCAGATGTTTGGCAATCATAGCAAAAAGACAACTTATGATTTTGCTGGTATGGTGTTAGATTATAATCCTGAAACAAAAATGGTAACATTACAGCAACGCAACCACTTTAGGCCTGGTGATGAAGTTGAATTTTTTGGTCCAGAAATTGATAATTTTAAAATGATTGTTGAAAAAATATGGGATGAAGATGGCATAGAGTTAGATGCTGCCCGTCATCCATTGCAAATTGTCAAATTTAAAGTAGACCGCCCCGTTTTTCTCTACAACATGATGAGAAAGGAAATTTAATTCCAAACAATTGTTGATGAAATGGAAAATTTGTAATAGGATATAAAAAGTATATTTAAAATAATTGTATGAAGTTATGGGGGCTCCATACAATTATACTTTCTTTTTCGGATGTACATAAAGAAGGAAATAAAAGGAGCGAAGGGTTATGGCAGAAGAAAAAAGTTATTATATGACTGAAGAAGGTAAAGAAAAGCTGAATAAGGAATTGGAGTATTTAAAGAGTGAAAAGAGGAAGGAAGTTGTTGAACGCATAAAAATTGCCAGAGGTTTTGGTGATTTATCAGAGAACTCTGAATATGATGCCGCAAAGGATGAACAAGCATTTGTTGAATCAAGAATAGCCGCTATTGAAAAGATGATTCGTAATGCTGTGATTATTGAGGCTGATGAGGAAAACTCAAATATTGTATCCCTAGGTAAAAAGGTAATATTCGCAGAAATTATGGCGGATGGTAGCGAAGATGACGAAGAAGAATACACGATTGTCGGAAGTGCGGAAGCTGATCCGTTTGAAGGTAAGATTTCAAATGATTCTCCAATGGCAGTGAGTCTTTTAGGACGCCAAATTGGTGAAGAAGTTGTTGTCCAAACACCTGGCGGTGAAATAAAAGTTCGCATTAAAGATGTAAAATAAAATAAATGCGCTTTCATGTTTTAATAGCAAACACCTCGTCAAAAATGATGATGAGGTGTTTTTTATGAAAATAAAAAAAAGAGCGCTATTTCTTATTGCCACCATTATGATTATTTTATTAAGTCTCATTGGGCGGCTTGTTCAAGTTCAACTTATTCAAACAGAATCTTTTTCAAAGCATCATATCAATTTAATTGAAGCGAGCATTAAGCAAAGGACGCAAGCGATTGTTTTAGATGATGGCCGCGGTCGGTTTATCGATAGAAACGGCGAGGCGATTACAAACGATTATTATCCAAGCGTAGTGCTATTTCCATTTTTAAAAGGAATGAAGTGGCCCGTTGAAAAAATCGCTAACATTACTGGGATTTCAGAACAAGAACTGTTGACAGCTGTCCAAAGTGCAAAAACCCCTTTTGCTTTTGGTGGAAAAGACCCAGTCAAGCTTACAGAAAAACAGCAGCAACAAATAAATGAGTTAAAAATTCCAGGTGTGTTTGCGTTATACCAGCAGGTAAACACGAATCAAGTATTGGCAGAGCATTTACTCGGAATCGCTCGCCAAAATAAAGAGATTTTAGAAAAAAGGTATAATGAAAAGTTGAAAAGTGGCCTTATTTCGCCTCATACGGAAATTGGCATCACAGGGCTACAAAAGGCATTTGACGAATTTTTGCTGCCTGAAGGTGAATCTAAGCTTCTTTATCATGTTGATCAATTAGGAGGGCCATTATTTGGACTTGAGGTAAAATACACGGCACCTGCAAATCCGTTTTATCCGACGGCAATTAAAACGACATTACATAAACCATTGCAAATAGTAGCTGAACGGTCTGTTGATGATTTAGGCTTAGAAAAAGGAGGTTTAATCGTAATAGATGTTGAGACAAGCGATATTCTAGCAATGGTTAGTCGACCGGTAATGAACGTTAAAAACCCATTGGCAGATAGAGGTGGGGTAAATGAAATGATTGAGCCGCAAATACCCGGCTCTGTTTTTAAAATCGTTACAGCGGCTGCGGCATTAGAGAATAATGTAAAAGTGCGCGGGAGAATGTTTAATTGTGATTATAATCTTTATGGTGATGGTGAGGACGCGCGAAAATTAGGTTTGCTAAATTTTGAAGAAAGCTTTGCGAAAAGCTGTAATTATACATTTGCAAAATTAGCGGAAGAAATCATCACGGAGAATCCTAATTACATCGAGCTATACGCTGAGAAACTAGGCTTGCTAAGCCGTATTGGCTGGCATGGTGAAGTTTTTCACTATGAGAATTTTTTGCAATTACCTGAAGAAAAAGTTGGTCGTATTTGGAGCGATGCCAACGATAAGCATGTAAAAAAGGCGATAAACCAAACAGCGATTGGGCAAAAGGATGTACGCGTAAGTCCGCTCTCGGTTGCCAATATGATGGCTACGATCGCACGTGGTGGGGAAAAAATGCAGGTGCGGGCTGCATCAGAGGTCCAATATAAAAATGGCACAACATTGTTTTCATTTCCACAACAACAACTAAAGGGGAGCCCATTATCTACTTATACGATAAAGAATCTGCAGAAGCTTCTTCAAGGAGTAGTTGAAGAAGGAACAGGTGAACGTTTTAAAACGTTGCCATATAAAGTAGCCGGAAAAACGGGTACAGCTGAAACAGGGCGGAATGGCTTAGTGAACAAATGGTTTGCCGCCTACTTTCCAGTTGAGCAACCAAAATATGCGCTCGTAGTTGTGGACTTAGATGTAAAAGAAAAAGATGCGAAAACTAGTGATATCGTTGAGGCAATGGTGAAAAATATTTATCAATTAAATAGAAACGAATGAATTTGCTTTTAGGCTATACAAATAAATGGTAGAATACGAGGTAGACTACATTTAGAAATTAAAGTGGGGGACATTGTATGAAATACGATTTCGATGATTTATATGAAGGTCCACGTTTTCAAAACAAAGCAAGAAAGAGGAAAATTAGACTTATCATTTCTAGTATTATGGCGATTATAGGTTTTTTTATTATAATTGGGATTGTTTCTTTTTTTTCAACTAGTAAGGAAGAAGCAAATGGTTCACCAGAGGAAACAATGGAAGCAACCAAGCCTGTAGATGACGATGAAGATACCATCAATGGTTCCGAGAAAGAGGAGTCTTCTGACAATCAAGAATCACTTGAAGACGAAGCAGCATCACAAGATCATTCTTCTAATGCAGGTGGAATAAACAAAAATAATTCCGATCGCCCTGCTGTTATTGATGAAGAAGCAGATCAAGTGCGTTCAAATAGTGGAAAGGTCAATGAATCACAAGTTATCGGTACAATTGAAAAAAATTGGGAAGCAGTAGGAACAGAGCAGCAAGGTGAACATGTTACCGATTTTACGAAGGGTTCACAGGATTGGCAGGAAATGACCAAAGCTGTTAGTTCTGCAACAGGATTAGCGGATAATAATATGATTGTTTGGTGGATGGGGAATGGTGGTGCCCCTAATAAAGCTGTTTCAACAGTTAGTACAAAGGATAAAGCAAGCTACTACCGCGTCCAACTTGAATGGGTTGACAACGCAGGCTGGAAACCTGTTAAAGTTGAGCAAATCGAAGGCAATGACCATCAACCAACAACAAACGCAACAAGTGATAATATAGGGGACGAAACTAATAATTAATTTGGATATTTACATCAAGGGGGCTTAACCTTACTATGAAAATTGGCATTATTGGGGCAATGGATGAGGAAGTTGCTATTTTAAAAGAGAAAATTGAGAACAGAGAAGATATGACAATTGCTAAAAGTGAATTTTCGCTTGGACAAATAGGCAATGTTGATGTTGTTTTATTAAAGTCGGGAATTGGGAAAGTAAATGCCGCTGTAGGAACAGCATTATTGTTAGATCATTTCAAACCAGATTACGTTTTAAATACGGGATCAGCAGGGGGCTATCATCTTGACTTAGACGTTGGTGATATTGTAATCTCTACTGACGTAAGACATCATGATGTTGATGTAACTGCCTTTGGGTATGAATATGGACAAGTGCCAAAGATGCCGCCAGGATTTGCACCTGATCAACAGTTAATTAAAAAGGCGGAAAAAGCCGCTGAAGGAATTACCGATATTAAAGTTGCGAAAGGATTAATCGTAACAGGCGACTCCTTTATGCATGACCCTGAACGAGTAGAATTTGTTCGCCGCAAATTCACTGATTTGTATGCGGTTGAGATGGAAGCAGCGGCGATTGCACAAGTATGTCATTTATTCAATGTGCCGTTTGTCGTTATCCGAGCGCTATCTGATATAGCTGGAAAGGATTCCAATACATCCTTTGATAAATTTTTAGAAAAAGCAGCGCTGCACTCTGCTACATTAATATTGAATATTATCACTGAATTTGAGAATGAAAATTAAAATTAATAGAAAAACACGATATTTGTAAGAAATGAAGGGACTGTCCAATTGTTTTGGACAGCCTTTATCTTCAGTTTTTTGGTGCACGAAACCCAGCAGCCTCTGCTTCTTTTTCCGTGCAAAACCATCTTTCCGGTTTCGTTTGCTTGTAGGAACGTGAATAAGGGGTATGATAAATCTTCTCACCTTTGGAATTGATGTTGCCTTTAATGAGACAATCAGGATTTGCTTGTGAGATTGCATCTTCGTCGCCCTTCACTGGATTCTTTTTTTCTGTTCTAAATCCATCTTCTTGGGCATAATTCTCAATACTCCAAATTCCGATTCCTTCTTTTTGGGCCCTTTTCTGAATTTCATAAAATTCATCAACATATTTCGTATTTGGAGCATAAACATAAGCGACACGCGCTAACCCTTTTTCAAGCAGCATTTCGTTGAACATTTTCCCGTCAATCCATACATAGGCAAGTAAGCGCCCATATTTGTCACGATCAGATACATCTAATTCAATCGTTACTTCTTTGCCTTCTAACGCATCCTTCGCAAATTGCGAAGCTTCTGGACCAAACGGCTGTACGGGTTTACTTGGATGCTTTGTCTCCGGTGTGTCTACTAATAGCAAACGAACTCGCTCTTCTTTATTATGAAAAGATATGTCTAACGTATCCCCATCAACGACATTTGTAACGATTGCTTCCATTTGATTTGCTGTCTGTTCTGAACATCCACTTCCAATTGTTAAAAAAAATAATAAAGCAAACAAAAATCGAGTTCTTTTACTAAATTGTGTAAGCATGAAAATAGCCTTCCTTCCCCCTAAACTATTATTAAATTTATCAATCGTAATCTATATTGGCAATAGAATCGCTAGCGAAATGTTATCATTTGTATCAAATAAATAGAATGTGGTAGTGTTAAATTAGACATCAGTGGGGGAACATAACATTGTAAACAAAAAAAGGAGATGTTAAAAATGTCGCAGCTTACTGAAGTTTTAAACAAACAAATTGCAAACTGGACTGTACTTTATGTTAAACTCCATAACTACCATTGGTATGTTAAAGGGGGACATTTTTTCACATTGCATATGAAATTTGAAGAGTTTTACAATGAAGCAAACCTCCATATTGATGAATTAGCAGAACGGTTGCTCACAATCGGTGGAGAACCTGTAGCAACGATGAAAGGCTGCTTAGAAATGTCATCAATTGAAGAAGCAAGTGGCAATGAGTCTGCTGAACAAATGGTTCAAGTATTAGTCAATGATTTTTCGAAGGTTGTTAGTGAGTTAAAAGAAGGAATGTCATTGGCTGAAGAGCAAAATGATGACATTACCGGTGACATGTTGCTTGCAATCCACGGCAGTCTAGAAAAACATGTTTGGATGCTTAAAGCGTTTTTAGGAAAAGCAGTTGAATAAATGTAAATTATTATACAAAGAAAACCCAGGATGAGTGTAATCCCGGGTTTTCTTTTTTACATTTGTGGTTCGAATGTTTTACAATCTGTTTCTTGCTGTGAAGTGGCTGCATTGCCATGTTGACTTACTACATAAATTGAATCAGCGGAGCATTTATTTCCTTGTGCCCAGTACGTACAGTTATTTACTTCACATAACACATCTTGTGCCATTGTTTAACATCTCCCTTCATATGATAATCTTGCTACAATAAATAAGATAACCATTTGAGAAAGGAGATATACTGAAAAAACAAAATAACTGCCTACGTTCCTTATTATAAGTGAACTTGATTCTCAATATACACAATTAAACTAAAAAATGTTAATTAGCCTAATAATTATTTCTATTCCAATGCGATTTTTAATGTTTCGATATTTTTGTTCATTAAGCTAAAATAATCTTCATTATTTTTTATATCATCCTCGGTTAATACGGAAAGATTATGAATGCGTAAGGATTCTGCATGAATTTCATTTTTAATAATCTCGGCTACTTTCGGTGTTATGTTTTGTTCAAAAATAATATACTTTATATTGTTTTCTTTAGCTAAATCAATAATATGCTGTAGCCCCTGTTGTGACGGTTCGTTCGTTGATGACAGACCAGTAATTGAAATTTGTTTGATACCATATCGATTTTGCCAATAACCAAATCCAGCATGTGAAACCAATATTTTGGGTGCCGTTTTTCCTTTTACAAGCTCTGTAAAGCGGCCATCTAATTCTTCTAATTGCAATCTTAATTTATTAAAATTGGCTTCAAATTCCTCAGCAGCCTCCGGCTTTAATTCTACTAAACTTGCTGTTATATTTTTGGCAATGGAAACTGAAAGAATCGGGTCTAACCATATATGTGGGTCAACATCACCATGGTCGTGTCCCTCTTCATGTCCAGTTTCTGTCCCGTGTGATTCATTGTGATTGCCTGCAGATTCCTCGCCAGCTGCAATCATTTCAATCCCTTTTGATGCATCAACAATTTTTACATTTTCATTTTTCAGAGCATCAGCAATTTTTACTGCATAAGGTTCCATACTTTTATTGCTAAAAATAAAGGCATCCCCTTTGGCAATTCCAATCATCGTTTTCGTTGTTGGCTCATAAGTATGGGCATTTGTTCCTAGGGGAATAATGCTATTAACGTCAACATGCGAGCCGCCAATTTTTTTTGCAAAATCTTCAATTGGAAATAAAGTTGTATATATTTTAAGTTTACTTTCAGTTTGTTCTTTTTTTTGCTCTGTTTCAGTTTTATTTTGACTACAACCAATCATAAAAGTGCTCATTACTAAAATTAAGAGCAAAATGCGAATAAAATTTCTTCTCATTTTTTCGTCCCCCTTTCTATCACTTTGTAATTATATCGTAATTATTACGATTTGCAAGTCAAAATCATTACGATTTACAATTTGATTAAAGTTAATCAAAACTTCACATTTTTAAATAGTTAAAATAGTAGCATCTAGGAGGATTTGACATGATAAGATATTTAGCTGTTTTTTTTGTAATGATGTTAGCAATAACGGGATGTTCAAATGTAAATGAAAATAACGTAAACAAGGAAAAGACTAAGGCAGGCACTGAAGATATTAAGCCAATTTCTGTTGATGTTGCGATTTACCCAAGCCCAATCGAAGTGAGTCATGAAGTCACATTTGAAGCAACTGTTACGCAAGGTGATGAAAAAGTTGACGATGCTTCGGATGTAGAGTTTGAATTGTGGAAAAATGGGGAAGAAATCCATGAGAAAATAAAAGCTGAACATCAAGGCGATGGTATTTATTCCATTAAGCACTCATTTGCTGAGACAGGCACATATAATGTCATTACGCATGTAACTGCCAGAGATATGCACACGATGCCGCAGAGGGAATTTAATGTTGTTGACTTACAAGGACAAAAAAATGTCCAGCCAAAGCAAGAAACTGCTGTTGCTGACCACCATCATCATGGCACTGATTTATTAATTCATTTTATGGGTGATGAGGAAATAAAAGTGAATGAGGAAGCACAATTAAAGGTGCATATTACTTATAAGAAATCACCATTAAAAGGTGCGAGGGTCAGATTTGAAGTGTGGAAGGATGGGCAGGACAAGCATCAATTTATTGATGCAACTGAAGACAAAGCTGGTGAATATTCAGCGAAAGAAATTTTTAACGAGCAGGGAACGTACAATATCAAGGTTCATGTAGAAGAAGAAAAAAACAAAATTCACGATCATCAAGTTGAAAATTTGACAGTTCACTAAGTAGACAGGCACACAAAATCCTTCAATAGCATAGGAATGGTAATAGGCGGTTACCTACTATCTATATGGAGGTGATTATGTGTCGTCTTTATTTGCAGCGATGAGTTATTTCATCAAAGAATTGTTTTTTCTTGTCTCCTATGTGAAAAATAATGCGTTTCCACAGCCATTATCTGAACAAGAAGAACGAAAGTATTTATTATTGATGGAACAAGGTGATAGTGATGCGAGGAATCGACTGATTGAACATAATTTGCGACTTGTCGCCCACATAGTAAAAAAGTTTGAGAATACAGGCGAAGATTCTGAAGATTTGATTTCAATCGGGACGATCGGCTTAATAAAAGCCATTGAAAGCTACTCATATAGCAAAGGAACAAAGCTGGCAACATACGCTGCTCGTTGTATAGAAAACGAGATACTGATGCATCTCCGTGCTTTGAAAAAGACGAAAAAGGATGTTTCCTTGCACGATCCGATTGGTCAAGATAAGGAAGGGAATGAAATTAGTCTTATAGATATTTTGAAATCCGAAAATGAGGATGTCGTCGACACAATTCAGTTATTGATGGAATTAGAGAAAATTAATGAATATATTCATATATTAGATGAGCGGGAAAAGGAAGTCATCGTTGGCCGGTTTGGGTTGGATTTGCAGAAGGAAAAAACACAGCGGGAAATTGCGAAAGATTTAGGAATTTCAAGAAGCTATGTCTCCCGAATTGAAAAGCGTGCACTTATGAAACTATTCCATGAATTTTATCGAAACGAACGGAAAAAAAGAAGCTAAAAAAGGGGAGCAATCCCCTTTTTTCTGCTTTACATTTTCTTTAATTTAAACGAACTGACCATTAGTAAAGCTAAGCCAATCGTAAAATACATAAAAACATAACTAGGAAAAATAGATATTCCGAGTGTCGAAAATGTTAAGACAATACCCGCAACTGTGATTGGTAAACCTGTAAAATAACCATTGTTTTCGGTAATATTAAATTTAGCTAAACGAATAGCGCCACATGCAATATAAATGAGAGTAAACAATATGCCAGCGGCCCCAAATTCATGAAGAACATGTAAGTACGTTAATAAAGCGGGAGCAATACCAAAGGAAACAATATCACACATCGAATCAAGCTGCTTACCGAATTCGGATTCAATATGAAGCTTCCTAGCAACTAATCCATCAAACCGATCAGAAAGGGAGGCAATAAAAATTAATAATAGTCCAAGTTGGAATTGACCTTGGACTATTGCAAGCAGTGAACATACACCAAAGCCCAAGTTCAATATGGTCAAAATGTTTGCTGCTTGTGACTTTATTTTTTTAATTGTATGATCAATATACTGTGCTAAAAACATTCTGAAAACAACTCCTTTAAAAAACAATCCAGTTTCTTAACCATTTCAATATATATACGTTACAATAGGAAGGAAGATTCCATCAGCAGATTATTGTATCTAAGTTTAATTGGACAATGTACAATTTAAATGATTAGGAGGGGCGTTCGCAGTGCTTAAGTATTTTTATCGATTCTTAATAGATTTAACAAACAATCTTTATTTATCAAAGATTATTCGCACGTATACAACTTCGAAAATAAGCAGGCATGTAATTCCTTCTTTTGCAAAGACATTTAAAATAAATGAGCAAGAATATGGGAAAGATATAAAAGAATATGAGAGCCTCCATGATTTTTTTACGAGGGCGCTTAAAAACGATGCCAGACCGATTGATGATGACCCAAGCAGTGTGATTAGTCCTGTCGATGGTTATGTCGAAGATGTTGGGGAGATATCCACTCAGAAGAATATTTATGTGAAAGGACAAGTATTCTCTATTAAAGAGATGTTTGGAAATAATCTAGCTTTTGCAAAGTATGATGGCGGTATTTATATGATTATTTATTTAAGCCCAAAAGATTACCACCGCATTCATAGTCCGGTAGCTGGTAAGGTAATTTCGCAATGGGAATTAGGTGGAAAATCTTACCCTGTTAACAAATGGGGCTTGAAATATGGGAAGGCACCACTAGCAAAAAATTACCGAAAAATATCGGAAATAGAATGCGAAGGTAAAAGTGTTGCGCTTGCAAAAGTAGGAGCGTTGTTTATTAATAGCATTACGTTAACACATAAGAATGATTTGCTTACAAAAGGAGAAGAAATTGGTTATTTTTCTTTTGGCTCCACGGTTGTTCTCTTATTTGAAAAGGAAAGTATTAAAGCCAATGAGCATTTAAAAGGACAATTTGTTAAAATGGGACAAAAAATAGGGGTTTTCATTAAATAATAAAAAATAAATATGGTAGAATATCTTTTGACTAAATGTAATAGAGGAGGGTAATGGCGTGAAAAATGTACTTATTAATAAAATAGTTGAATTTGTTGTAACTGAAAATCAGTTAAGAAGCTTTTGGAAAAGGCTGGGGGAAGATTTTGAATTCGAAACGTTGAGTCCTGAACAGCTAATGAAACTGGCTAAAAGAGAAATTGACGAAGCGTCTCTTTCAGAGCTGGATTCGCATTTAATTGACCGTGGCTGGAGAACGAGGGATGAGATTGAAGGGAAAATGATTGCCGAGGATAATTCGGACCCACGCTATCATATCGAGGTAATCGATACAACAAAAGTAGGAACACCTTCCAAGATTTTAATTGATCGAATGATGCAGTTAAAATGCAAGGACTGTCATTTTGATGTATTTATTCAAGATTTGGATATAGACCCATCCACCCTTAAATGTCCTAAAGATGGAGGGAAATTAGACGTAATTGGAAATAATGTTAAAAAGATAAATAAAGATAATAAGTAAGGGGCTGGAAAAGTGGAGCATTCAGTTGCACAAGAGGTTTCAAATTTTCAAATTTATTTAGCAGTTATTATTTTTCTTGTTACATATGCATTTATTATTTCAGAAAAGATAAATAGAGCTGTTGTTGCATTACTAGGAGCCTTTTTAATGGTTGCCTTTAAAATAGTAGATTTAGAAGTAGCGTTTACACATCATATCGAATGGGGCACAATTACATTATTAATCGGAATGATGATTCTAGTTGGAATTACAAGTACGACAGGGGTATTTCAATATGCTGCCTTAAAATCGGCGAAATTTGCCAAAGGTGATCCAATCAAAATATTAATTATTTTATCATTATTAACAGCGGTAGCCTCTGCCTTTTTGGATAATGTAACAACCGTTCTTTTAATTGTCCCTGTTACATTTTCAATTACACGGTTGTTAGGTGTGCCTCCTGTTCCTTTTTTAATTTCTGAAGTGTTATTTTCAAATATTGGCGGAACAGCAACATTGATCGGGGACCCGCCAAATATTATGATTGGCAACGCAGTGAAACATTTAACGTTTAATCAGTTTCTACTTAACTTAACCCCGATAGTCGTTGTAATCATATTTGTTACTTTAGTGCTAATCTATTTTATATACCGAAAACAATTAAAGGTAGAAGAGTCACAAAAACAAAAGTTAATGAGCTTGAATGAAGATGAGTATATAAAGAACCCTGTGTTGATGAAAAAATCGTTATTTGTTCTTGGACTGACAATTTTAGGGTTCGCCTTTCATTCTGTCCTTCACATGGAAGCGGCAGTTGTAGCCATTGGTGGGGCAACTCTATTAATGTTAATTGGTGTGAAAGAGCATGATTTAGAAGAGGTGTTCCATAGTGTTGAATGGGTTACAATCTTCTTCTTTGCTGGTCTTTTTACATTAGTAGGTGGTCTAGTAGACGTTGGAATTATTAAAAGCTTAGCAGAACAAGCCTTGGATTTAACAGGCGGTCATATTCCAACAGCAGCGATTTTAGTTTTGTGGGTGTCAGGTATCGCGTCGGCAACGATTGATAATATCCCATTTGTGGCGACAATGATTCCGTTAATTCAAGATATGGCTGTTGGCATGGGGTTACCAGTAGACGCGCCAGAAATAGATGCATTATGGTGGTCATTATCCCTTGGTGCTTGTTTAGGGGGAAATGGTACATTAATTGGCGCCTCTGCCAATGTTATTGTGGCTGGGATGGCAGCACGAGAAGGAAATGGTTTCAGTTATTTAGATTTCTTAAAAATCGGTGCACCTTTAACTTTAATTGCCTTGGCAATGGCCCATGTGTACATTTACTTTAGATATTTAACAGTATTTTTGTAAAAAAAACATCCTGTCCATTTTTGGGACAGGATGTTTCAATTAGGATGTTTTTTTAATCTTGATGTTTAATGAACGGCGTTCAATTTCTTTTTCGATAAGATGAATAAAATCTGGACTTAAGTTCAGTTCAATGGCCTTGTAGAATGACTCCAATAATAAATCATCTGATAATGTTCTCATTTTTCTTAGCCAGGGGTGCTGGCCATTCACCTCCTACAAATTAAACATTTTTTCTTTTTGTCATTTTTTCTTTTTTAGAAGCATATAATTAATATTTTCTCCCTGTGTCTATACATTACCATGTTTTCTTTTTTAGAACAATCGTTCTTATATCCACAGATAAAAGTGGATAACTTGTGGGTATTGTGTTTATAATGTAAATAATTCCAGTTATATCAACCTTTAATAATGTGTATAAAGTTATCCACATATGGGAAATTTATAAAATTTTGTCGAAAAATTTTTTTATTTTAAATAAAGTTTTGAAACGTTGTCGAACTTTGGCTATTATTAGAAAAGGAAATAGGAAGCATATAACTATAGTTGAGGTGTTTATTTTGCTAGACTTGTTTTTACCAAATGAGCATGTAAAGAGTATTTTTGATATAGAACCAATTGCATTACATGAAAAAGGCATTAAAGGCATTATTACTGATCTGGACAATACGCTTGTGGAGTGGGATCGTCCAGAAGCCACTCCGAAACTAATCGAGTGGTTTCAAAAAATGAAAGACAGTGGGATTGTCATTACGATTGTTTCTAATAATAATCAAGAAAGAGTAAAGCTGTTTTCAAAGCCATTAGGTATTCAGTATATATATGAAGCTAGAAAGCCGATGGGCCGGGCATTTCGCAAGGCTGTGAAAGATATGAATCTAAAAAAAGAAGAAGTTGTTGTCATTGGTGACCAACTGTTGACAGATGTATTAGGAGGGAACCGCTCAGGGCTGCATACGATATTAGTCGTCCCCGTTGCACAGTCAGATGGCTTCTTTACGAGGATTAATCGAAGGATTGAGCGTTCGATTTTAAACATTATGAAACGAAAAGGTATGGTTTATTGGGAGGAATAGGATTGGGAAATCAAGAGTTACATTGTCAAGGCTGCGGTGTTAAGGTTCAAACAGAAAACAAAGCGGAAATAGGCTATGCCCCCCCTTCCGCATTAGAGCGTGAAGTATTAATTTGTCAGCGCTGTTTTAGATTAAAGCATTATAATGAAATTCAAGATGTTTCATTAACAGATGATGATTTTTTAAAAATTTTGAATGGCATTGGCAATTCAGACGCATTAGTTGTTAAACTTGTTGATATTTTTGATTTCAATGGCAGTTGGCTGCCAGGCTTACATCGTTTTGTCGGCAATAATAATGTGTTGTTAGTAGGGAACAAAGTTGATTTATTACCTAAGTCAGTGAAAACATCAAAGCTGATTCATTGGATGAAGTATTCGGCGAAACAACTTGGATTAAAACCAGCGGATGTTTATTTAATTAGTGCAGCAAAAGGCATCGGGGTTAAGGAGCTTGCGGCTGCGATTGATGTTCACCGCGAAGGTAAAGATGTATATGTTGTCGGCTGTACAAATGTCGGAAAATCCACCTTTATTAATAAAATTATTAAAGAATTTAGTGGGGTCGAGGATGTGATTACAACATCACAATTTCCAGGAACAACATTGGATTTGATTGATATTCCATTGGATGACGGCAAATTTTTATTTGATACACCAGGTATTATTAATCATCATCAAATGGCCCATTTTGTTAACGAAAAAGGATTAAAAATTATTTCGCCACGAAAAGAAATTAAACCGCGGGTTTTCCAATTAAATGAAGAACAAACATTGTTTATAGGCGGCTTGGCAAGGTTTGACTATATTTCTGGTGGGAGAAAGTCGTTTACTTGCTATGTTTCAAATGAGCTGAATATTCATCGTACAAAATTGGAAAAAGCTGATGAGCTTTATAAAAATCATTTAGGTGAATTGCTCTATCCGCCATACGCTGAGGAAGCGAATGAACTGCCGCCATTAGTGAAACAGGAATTTATGATTCGCGAGGCGAAGACTGATGTTGTTTTTCATGGTTTAGGTTGGATTACATGCAATGAAGCGGGAGTGAAGGTGGTCGCTCACGTTCCGAAGGGTGTTGGTGTAACGATTAGACCATCGCTTATTTAAGCTTAGAAAGAAATGGGGGAAAGAGATGGGGAAATTATTTGGATTACTTGGCCACCCTGTCGGCCACTCTATGTCACCGCTTATGCATAATGCCCAATTTGCTGAACTTGGACTTGATTGTTATTATCAGGCCTTTGATGTTCTACCAAATGATTTAGAAGACGCCGTTAAAGGGATACGGTCACTCGGAATAGCAGGCTTTAATGTGACAATTCCACATAAAGTTGAAGTGATGAAGTATCTAGATGAAATTGACGAGGAAGCCGCACAAATTGGTGCTGTCAATACTGTTGTAGCAAAGGGTGGAAAACTAGTCGGCTATAATACAGATGGTAAGGGTTTCGCTGTATCACTTGAACAAATTGCTGGTGCAGATTTTTTACATAAAAAAATACTAATCATCGGGGCAGGTGGAGCTGCAAGAGGTATTTATGTTACACTAGCACGGATGGGAGCGGGGGCCATTGATATTGCCAATCGAACAACAGAAAAGGCTGAGCGACTAATCAATGCAAACCCTTATTCAATTGCTTCTAATCCCCTTTCGCTCACTGAAGCTGAGGAAAGATTAGCAACGTATGATATCATCATCAACACAACTTCAGTTGGGATGAGCCCGCGCGTTGATGAGGTCCCATTACAATTAACAAATATGAAGCATGGAACAATTTTGAGTGATATTATTTATAATCCACTTGAAACAAAGTGGCTGAAAATAGGAAAAAGTTTAGGGGCAATTACGCAAAATGGGGTTGGCATGTTTGTCGGTCAAGGGGCTTTAGCATTTGAACTGTGGACAAAGCAAAAACCAAATTTTAATAAAATGGAACAAATAGTCATGAGGCGACTGGGAGGAATTTAAAAAGATGTTAACAGGAAAACAGAAGCGGTTTTTACGTTCGAAAGCCCACCATTTAAATCCAATTTTTCAAGTTGGCAAAAGCGGAGTCAATGAAAATATGGTGAAACAAATTGGAGAAGCGTTGGAGGCCCGTGAATTAATAAAAGTTAGCGTTTTGCAAAACTGTGAATTTGACCGCGGTGAAGTAGCTGAAAGCTTAGTTGACGGCACAAAGGCAGAACTTGTGCAAATTATCGGAAATATAATTGTCCTTTATAAAGAGTCGGTTGAAAATAAACAAATTAGTCTCCCTTAATATGTAAGAAAGGATTGGTGTTATGAAGAAGGTGGGGATTTTAGGTGGTACATTTGACCCTCCCCATAATGGACATTTAATTATTGCACAGGAGGTATTCACTTCATTAAAATTACATGAAGTGTGGTTTATGCCAACGAATATACCCCCACATAAGAGAGAGGCTAAGTCAAAGGGTGAAGATCGCATCGAAATGATAAAGCGGGCAATTATCGATAATGACTGTTTCAAGCTGCAGCCAATCGAATTTGAACGGTCTGGTCAATCGTATACATATGATACGATTACAATTTTAAAGGAAAAGTACCCTGATATTGAATTTTACTTTATTATTGGCGCAGATATGGTAGAATATTTGCCAAACTGGTACCGTATTGACGATTTGATACATGAAGTTCGCTTTGTTGCTGTCAACAGGCCAAAGTATGAACTTATGCCAAAGTTTGAGGTCATTAAGGTTGAGGTTCCCCAGTTTGATATGTCATCTTCCGAATTACGCCATCGTTTCAGCACGAAGCAAAATACAAGATATTTTTTGCCAGAAAGTGTTAGACAATATATAGAGGAGAAAAATCTTTATGGACCCTACGAAAGCATTGATGCTTGTAAAAGAACAGATGACTGATAAACGGTATGAACATACGCTAGGTGTGATGGAAACAGCCATTCAATTAGCTAAAAAATATGGTGCAGATGTTAAAAAGGCGGAGCTTGCCGCTATCTTCCATGATTATGCTAAATTCCGTTCTAAAGTTGAAATGGAAAAAATAATTATAAAGCAAAATATGAATCCAAAATTATTGGAATTTCATCATGAGTTATGGCATGCACCTGTTGGCGCATATTTAGTTCGCATCGAAGCTGGAATTAGTGACGAGGAGATTTTGCAAGCGATTCGCTATCATACAACTGGGAACAAAGATATGAATACGTTAGATAAAATTATTTTCGTAGCAGATTATATTGAGCCAGGCAGAAAATTTCAAGGGGTAGAAGAGGTTCGCCATGTTGCCAATGAAAGCTTAGAGCAAGCTGTAATTATGGCGTTAAAAAATACGATTAAATTTCTGTTGGATAAAAACGAAGCGGTTTATCCAGACACTTTAGAAACTTATAACACATTGATAAGATGTCAAAAAATATCTTAAGGAGGATTTTGATTGCATGAGTGAAAAGGATATTGTGTATATTGCGGCGAAGGCGGCCGATGACAAAAGAGCTGAAGACATCACCGTCTTGGACATGAGAGGCGTTTCATTAGTAGCTGACTTTTTCTTAATTTGCCACGGCAATTCTGAAAAGCAAGTTCAGGCCATTGCCCGTGAAGTGAAGGAGAAAGCGCAAGAAAGTGATCTTCCGGTGAAACGGCTAGAAGGATTTGATGAAGCACGTTGGGTGCTTGTTGATCTAGGGGATGTTATCGTCCATATTTTCCATCGTGATGAACGAATTTATTATAATTTAGAGCGGCTGTGGGGCGATGCGGCCCGTGTTAATATTCAAGAAAAACTTGTTTAAAGAAGATGATCATGATGTCTTATCAACATTTTGCGTTATTGTATGATGATTTAATGACGGATGTACCTTATGAAAATTGGCTCGATTTTATTATGAAGAATATTGAAAGCTATGGGAATGGCGGCAAAAGGTTGTTAGATCTTGGTTGTGGTACAGGGACATTATCGATTCCTTTAGCAGAAAATGGTTATGATGTTACAGGGATTGATTTATCCGAAGAAATGTTAGCGATTGCCCAGGCAAAATCTATTGATGCTTGTGTAAACATTCCTTTTTATCAGCAAGATATGAGTGAATTAGCAGGATTCGAGCCTTTTGACATTATTGGCGTTTTTTGCGATGCTTTAAACTATTTAAGAACGGAAGAAGATGTCGAAAGAACGATACGAAATATTTACAATCTTCTTCATCCGGGTGGACTTTTATTATTTGATGTTCATTCTGTTTATAAAATGGAGGAAGTTTTCGGCAATCAAACGTATTGTAGTAATGACGAAGAAATCTCCTATATTTGGAATTGTTTTCGTGGTGAAGAGGCTTACTCAGTTGAACATGAATTAACCTTTTTTGTGAAGCATAATGATTTATATGAGCGATTTGACGAATATCATATGCAGCGGACATTTCCTATAGAGAAATATAGGATATGGTTGGAAAAAGCAGGCTTCGAATTGTTGCAGATTTCGGCAGATTTTATAGAGGAGAGTCCGAAGCCTAGTTCGGAGAGAATCTTTTTTGTCGCTAGGAAAAAATAAACAAAGGCTGACCAACGGAAAGAAGGTCAGCCTTAAAAAATTTCTGCTTTTTTGCAGGAGAAAATAAAAAAATGTCGAATTAATCTTTAATACAAAATTGCTCCGTTATTTTTTCTTTTTCATGATAAAATTTAGCATGTGTTTGCTGGAATAAGTGGTTAAACATTTCTCCGATTTCTTCTTCTAAAACTTTAATTCCTTCGCCAGTGATTCCGCCTTTCACACATACCTTTTCTTGCAATGTTTCCAGTGTATAGACCTTCTGCTCAATAAGCTGCCCTAAGCCAATAATCATTTTACTCGCTAATAATGTCGCTTGCTCCTCTGAAATATTTGTCTCCATTACAGCTGCATCAATAAAACGCCGCAATAAAAATGTGAAAAATGCTGGCCCACAGCTTGTAATATCAGAGGCAACTCGTGTGATATTTTCTTCGATGTGGACAGGTGTGGAAATCATCGTCATGATGTTCTCAATGAATTGTTTATGATGGCTAGGACATCGCTCTCCAAAGGAAAGTAATGAAGTCCCGCACAAAACGCGATTATTTATACTTGGGATGACCCTGGCAACTGAACACGGCACTAATGATTCCAACTGTTCTACACTTATTGGGCTTGTGATTGAAACAATACATTGTTCTTCTTTTAATAAGGGAGAAATTCCTTTTAATATTTGATAAATATCAAGTGGTTTTGTACATAAAAAGATGTAATCTGTACATTTGACAATTTCCTCTGGACTATTAACGACTTGTATAGTAGGAAATTCGCATTTTATTTGCTCAACTTTTGTTTTTGTTCGATTCATTATAAACAAATTTTGTTCACTTACGGCAGAGGATTTGATGAATGCTTCAATTAGGATTTTGCCCATATTCCCAGTCCCCATAATTCCAATATTCACTGTTTTTCCCTCTCTTTCCCAAACCATACTCTACTTATGCCTATGTTCTTTAATAAAAAAATATGATTAGGAGTGATAAAAAATGAATCAAATATTGACTAATAAAAAGTTGATTATGATTGTGGTTGGCTTCTTTATCATGATTAGTTTATTTTTATTTGTGAAGGCTGAAACTAACAATGCACTTCAAGCTGATTTTGGAACATTGGGCGCTAAAAGCGGAGAATTGGGAATGCCGGAGGAGTTAAGCTCTGATGAACAGACGGCAAGTGAAGAAAGTGAGCCAGCAATACTTTATATCGATATTAAGGGAGCAGTTTTAAAACCTGGTGTATATCTGTTGGAGGAAAACAGTAGGGTTCAAGATGCGATTCAACTTGCGGGGGGATTTTTGGAAACTGCTGATCAAACGAAAATAAACTTAGCAGCACGTCTTGTCGATGAAATGGTACTCTACGTTCCTGTTATTGGAGAAGAAACTACAATTGAAGCAGGAGGCCCTTCATTCAATCAGACTGATGATGGCAAGGTAAATATAAATAGTGCTACATCAGAACAACTACAAAGCTTACCTGGAATTGGCCCTGCTAAAGCGGAGCAAATCATTTCCTATCGTGAAGCGAACGGTCCTTTTAAAAAGGTTGATGACCTTGGCAATGTATCGGGAATTGGCGAGAAAACATTAGAAAAGCTAAAAGAATTGGTGAAAATTCGATAATTGGCAAATGGATTGACGAATATGAAATTTCGTAGCTAAAATGAAAGTAATGAAGTGAAGGGAGAATGAATTGTGAATCGCGTTTCTTGGGATCAATATTTTATGGCGCAAAGCCATTTATTAGCTTTACGAAGTACATGCACCCGCTTGCGCGTCGGTGCTACGATTGTTCGAGATAAACGAATTATTGCCGGTGGATATAATGGCTCGGTGTCCGGCCAGACACATTGTATTGATGATGGCTGTTATGTGATTGATAATCATTGCATTAGGACAATTCATGCGGAAATGAATGCAATTTTACAATGTGCCAAGTTCGGCGTTCAAACGGAAGGGGCAGAAATTTATGTCACTCATTTTCCGTGTGTCCATTGTACAAAAGCAATTATCCAAAGCGGTATTAAAGCCATTTATTATGCTGAGGATTATAAAAATCACCCATATGCAATCGAAATTCTTGAGAAGGCCAACGTAAAATTTGTGAAGGTCGAGCTTAAGGACATGATGATTGATACGAAAGGTAAAGAAAAGCTTATGTTTGTAGAAGAGCTTATTGAAAAGCTAGCGGCTGCTGGAGTTGAAGCTGCCGAGGTTCAAAAACTTCGCGAAAGTAGTAAGCAGTTATTTTCAGCGGAAATATTTATGCAATAAGCCTTTACTTTCGACCGTGTTAGGTTGGACAAGTTAAAAAATCATGGAGGTGGCCTGTTGTTGTGCGAGGGAAATGGATATTCATAGCTTTTGCTTGTGCTCTTGGGACGATGGCCGCCTTTTTCAAATTCCATTGGGTGGCTATTAGTGCTTGCATTTTATATTTAGTTTGGGTTGTATTAAAGGACAACCAGCATCTAAAATTATTTATCATTTGCATCGTTACGATGTCTTCATTTGTATTGCTATTTAAATGGACAGACGACGATAACGTGACAGGTTTAACTGGCAACGAAACTGAGTTTAAAGGTGTGATTGAAACGATTCCATTGATTGACGGAGATCGGTTAACCTTCATCTATCAATTGCCCACGAAAGAAAAATTCAACGTCACATACAGGATTAAATCAATTGAAGAAAAAAAGAAGCTGCAACAATTACAAGTTGGTATGAGCTGTAAATTGACTGGGAAATTAACTACTCCGAATAAAGCAAGAAACTTCTTCGCCTTTGATTATCAAAAGTTCCTATACAATAAAAGAATCCATTGGATTTTTACCCCTGACACATTAAAATCATCACAATGTACGCCTACAACATCGATTAAATATCTTCTCCAAAAATGGCGAGCAGCTCAGCTTTCCTATATAAAAGAACATTTTCCCGAAAATACAATTGGTTTTGTCCAAGCACTAATTTTTGGCGAGCGCAGCGAAATGAGCCAAACAACCGAGGATTACTACCAACGATTTGGAATTGTCCATTTGTTAGCGATATCAGGGTCACATGTTGTCTTAATTGTTGCTGCTGCTTTTCTCATATTAGTCCGTTTAGGGGTCACAAGGGAAAAGACATTTTTATTGTTAATGATATTATTACCTTTGTATATGATTGTAGCTGGCGGCGCCCCATCAGTTGTTAGAGCATGTTTAACAGCATTTCTAGTGTTAGCAGCGACGCAAATGAAGTTGAAATTCCATCCTTTGGATGTACTAAGCATCGTTTTTATTGGGATGATTTTAAGGAATCCTTATTACATAACAGATATTGGCTTTCAGCTTTCGTTTTTAGTCAGTTTTTCCCTCATAATTTCATCTTCAGCAATTATTACTATGCACAGGAATTATTGGCAGCAGTTATTCGTTATTACTGTAATCGCACAAATTTGTTCCTTTCCGCTCGTTTTATTATATAATTTTGAACTAACTTTATTAAGCTTGCCTTTAAATGTTATTTTTGTTCCGCTTATATGCTTGATTGTCCTGCCGCTTTCGATTTTCTCATTTTTCCTTCATTATTTATCTGAAACTATTGCGGTTATCCCCATTTCAATTCTTTCAGCCATTATCGATTTTTCCGAAACTATCCTTGAACAAACAAATAAACTTTCATCTTTTATGTTGACGTTTGGAAAGCCAGCAGGCTGGTTCCTTATTTCTTATTACGTTGTTATTATTTTCTTTTTTATAAGCTGGGAAGAACATAAACAATTTGTTAAAGCTAAAAAAGCTTTGTTTTTACTCTTTAGCGTTTTTGTTTACCACTGGTTTGCTCCGTATTTTTCAAATGAAGGAAAGATTACGATGATAGATGTTGGCCAAGGTGATAGCATTTTAATCGAGCTCCCATATCGAAAGGCTGTCTATTTAATTGATACAGGTGGAAATATTAATTTTTTTGAAAAAAAAGAATGGCAAGAAAGGAAAAATAGCTTCGAAGTTGGTGAAGACATTGTTACACCTTTCTTAAAAGCAAAGGGAATTAGGAAAATTGATAAATTAATTTTGACCCATGGCGATATGGATCATATTGGCGGAGTTCCAGCAGTTATTGAACATTTTAAAGTAAAGGAAACCATCGTTGGTGTTGGCAGTTTTGATAAAAGTGAAAGTGAAGAAGTGATGAAAATATATAAGGCGATTGCAAAAAATAATGTAAAAATGAAGGAGGTAAAAGCCTTCGACTTTTGGAAAAAGGATGGAATGACATTTTATATCCTTGGGCCAACGGGGAATGAAAAAAGTAAAAATAATCAGTCTGTCATTCTTTATGCGAAAATAGGAGGGAAAAGCTGGTTGTTTACTGGGGATTTGGAGAGGGAAGGAGAAAATAAAGTTTTGGAACAATTTCCAAATTTAAAAGTGGATGTCATAAAAATAGGACACCATGGCAGCCATACATCTACCTCGGAAGCATTTATCGCCCAACTGAGCCCTACACATGCCCTAATTTCCGCCGGTGTTACTAATCGTTTTGGACATCCACATCGAGATGTCATTGAAATTTTGCGTGAACATCAAGTCGATATATTAAGGACAGATGAAAAGGGTGCTATTTGTTACATATTTACTGGAAATAGAGGAACCTTTGAATGGCGCCTGCCATAAGATAAAGCAAAAGCTGTAACCGGAAAACGATGCTGTCCATAGAAAAAAAGACTACCGAAAGCGGCAGTCCTTTTTCTTACGTTTGTACTTGTATGTACTTGTCTAACTTAGCCTACAAGCTTAATAACTGTACCGATGATAAAAATTGTTGCAAAAAATCCAAAAGAAGCGATGAAGCCTACACCAGAATCTACAGCGTCATTTCGTGTACTTTGGACATTTTTTTCAAATTCGTTCATTTGAATCCCTCCCATTTGACCATTTTAGTATAAGCTAATATACGAAAAAAATCTACACCATTATGGAAAAGACATAATTTGTTCTTCCTTAGTTGACAAGAGTTGTCACCTATATGTTGATTCGTTTTAGTACATGATAAGCTTACAAAGTTACAACCGTTGAATGGTAAGTATCCCGGGGCTTACTATTTAACGTTTATTATAAAAGAGGGGAGCTGGATTTTTCAACTCCTCTCAAGTATTTCACCTCAATTTCAAATACTTGTCAAAATCGCCCGAACCGTCTAGCATATAAGTATCGGTTGAAGTTTGAGGTGAACATAACATGGTTACATTAAATGAAATACATAAAAAGGTGAAAAAACGACAAATCGCCCCGCTTTATTTGCTTTATGGACAAGAGGAGTTCTTACTAGATGAAACAATAAAGCTAATTATCAACACTGTTTTAGCACCTGAAGAAAAAGAATTTAATTTATCCGTTTTTGATATGAATGAAGTTACCATTGATGTAGCTCTTGAAGATGCTGAAACATTGCCCTTTATCGGTGAAAAACGTGTTGTCCTTATTAAGGACCCGATTTTTTTAACAGGACAAAAGGAGAAAAATAAAATAGACCATGATCTAAAAAGATTGGAAGAGTATTTAGAATCGCCTTCACCTGATTCGGTTGTCATCTTTACTGGTCATTATGACAAAGTAGATGAAAGAAAAAAACTTGTTAAGCTGCTAAAGAAAAATGGCGAAGTATTCCAAGCTTCCTTTATGGATGACAAGGCGATTAATGCGTGGATTAAAAATAGAGTAACAGCTGAAAATATGGATATTGATGACGAAGCAATTGAGCTTCTCCTTCGGCTTGTAGGGCCCAAATTACTGCTGTTAGCAAACGAAATCGAAAAACTAATGTTATATGTTGGCAAGGACGGAAAAATCAATCAACCCGCCATCAGGAATTTAGTCCCGCGTACATTAGAGCAGAATGTTTTTTCGTTGGTTGACATGATCGTAAAAAGGAAAACGGAAGAAGCGTTATTGTTTTACTATGATTTGCTAGAGCAAAAGGAAGAACCTATTAAAATTCTTTCACTAGTTGCAGCGCAATTTCGGCTAATCTATCAAGTAAAGGAATTATATAAAAGAGGCTATGGTCAAAACCAAACAGCAACCTATTTAAAGGTGCATCCGTTTCGCGTTAAGCTTGCAGGAGAGCAGGCTACTCGTTTTTCAGAAGCGGAGCTGCAAAAAATCATCGCTAATTTAGCGGAAATAGATTATAAAATGAAAACAGGTAAAATGGATAAAAAACTGTTATTAGAATTATTTATTTTGCAATTAAACGGATGAAATGGGTACATATATGCATAGAAAAAAAGAAGCGTTTCTAGTGGACGCTTCTTTTTATATGCTTAAGCATTTAATTCGTTAACTTTTTTAGCTAAACGTGATTTTTGACGAGCTGCAGTATTTTTATGGACAAGACCTTTGCCAACAGCTTTATCAAGCTTTTGAGCAGCTGTAATAAGTGCGCTTTTTGCACTTTCTACATCGTTATTAACAACAAGCGCTTCAACCTTTTTAACAGCTGTACGCATGTCGGATTTAACAGAGATGTTCCCCGCACGACGGCTTTCGTTCACTTTTACGCGTTTAATTGCAGATTTAATATTTGGCATTCCTTTCACCTCCTGATAAGCCGATTTAGGCTATACATAGAACAAACAGTATTTTATCAAAATGGCTTGTTTTTTGCAATACTTTGGAGAAGTGAAAGTATTTAATGCATGTTTATTTTTTATTCGGATAAGCTAAATTTTAACTACTAGACATTTTTCTAATTTGACAAAAATTCTACAGGGGGCCCAAGAAATGGAGCAATCGTTAGATTTATCAAAATATAATATCCGCACAGACTTAGCCATTGAGGCTCATGAAATGGTTATTAACGAGAGGCAAAAAGAGGATGAAAATCTATCAACAATTGAAGGTGTGATTGTTAAAGAAAGAAAGGCGGGAAATGTAAAAGTTTCTAAGGTAGAAATTACAGATGCTGGTGCCGAGGCTGTTTGTAAAAAGGCAGGAAATTATTTGACTTTAGAGGTGCAAGGGATTCGTGAGCAAGATACGGAGTTGCAAGATGAGGTCCAAAAGGTGTTCGCAGAGGAATTCAGTGCATTTATGAAACAAATTGGCATTAAAGATGAAGATAGCTGCCTTGTTGTTGGATTAGGAAATTGGAATGTCACCCCAGATGCTCTTGGTCCTATTACGGTTGAGAATTTACTTATCACAAGACATCTTTTTACATTACAGCCTGAGACCGTTCGGGATGGCTTTCGTTCCGTAAGCGCGATTGCCCCAGGGGTAATGGGGATCACAGGAATTGAAACAAGCGATATTATCCAAGGTGTCATTGAAAAGTCGAAACCCGATTTTGTCATTGCCGTCGATGCTTTAGCAGCACGTTCCCTTGAGAGAGTTAATGCAACCATTCAAATATCCGATACGGGAATTCATCCTGGTTCGGGGGTTGGAAATAAACGAAAGGAACTAAGTAAGGAGACTTTAGGTATTCCAGTCATTGCCATTGGCATACCGACTGTGGTTGATGCTGTTTCGATTACGAGTGATACGATTGATTTTATTTTAAAACATTTTGGAAGAGAGCTTAAAGAAGGAAACAAGCCTAGTAGAGCATTAGCACCTGCTGGCTTAACATTTGGTGAAAAAAAGGTGCTTAAGACGGAGGATATGCCCGGAGAAGAGGAACGGCACTCTTTTCTTGGCTTAGTTGGTACACTTCCTGATGAAGAAAAACGGAGATTAATCCACGAAGTTCTCGCTCCTTTAGGTCATAATTTAATGGTTACCCCGAAAGAAGTGGATGTTTTTATTGAGGATATGGCTAATGTCATATCAGCTGGGTTAAATGCTGCCTTACACTATGAAGTTGATCAAGATAATATTGGCTCTTATACACATTAGGAAGCAAAAGAACCGTCCCCTGCTTCCTCTAGTAGTTCTATCTCTCAAAGCTTGCGAATACATTTTAATAGAGAAGCTTTGAGAGGTGAAAGAGTTTGCGCAATTTAATGATTTCATTTAATGGAAATTCGCTTATTAAACCAATCATGATCGTAATCATTCCGATGATGGTCATGTTCGTCATCGCAGGTATGCTGACAGCTCTTAAACCTGAATTAAGAATTTCTTCATCATCTATTAACGGGTGGAGCCAGCAATTGGACACAACTTTCTTTGTTCATTTACTAGGTTTTGAAAATCAGTATTTTAAGCAAGCAATTGATGATGCTGAGAAACAACCGATTAAATTGAGCACATTTGCATTTGAATTAGCTACTAGCATAAATCCAAATGATCCACGAAGTTTGCTCGGTCGTGAATTACCTGGTTTCTCCTTGTTTGATGGCGAAATTATCGTCGCTGGAGAAGGAACAAATTATACGAATATGCCTTATGAATCATCCCCCCCAATGGAAGTGCTTTTACAAGAGCGAGAAGCCTCGATTGAAAGCTTAGAGAAATATGCTGAGTCTGAGAATATTTCTCCGCCAGCATTAACGACAAATGGTAAAAAAGTAGTCTATCTGTATACAACACATTCTAGAGAATCTTATTTACCACACTTACCAGAAGGAACAAAACCAGGAGAATCGTATTCTCATGAAGTGAATGTGATGACTGTGGCTGACAAACTCGGGAAGGAATTAGAGAAAAAAGGGATTGGTGTTCAGTTTGATGCAACTGATTATACAAAAGTTCTCTCTGATAAAGGGATGAAATATCCTCAGTCCTATGATGTCCCAAGACCAGCTATTAAAGAAGCTATGGCAACAAATCGTGATTTGAAATATTTTATCGATATACATCGCGATTCCCAATCGCATAAAATTACAACTGCAAAAATAAATGGAAAAGACTATGCTAGAACTATTTTCATCATTGGTGGCGAGCATGCAAAATATGAACAAAATTTAAAACTTGCAACGGATTTGCATCATTTATTGGATGAAAAATACCCGGGCTTAAGCCGCGGGGTAACGAAAAAACAAGGACAAGGCACAAACGGTAAATTCAATCAAGACTTATCCGAGAATGCTATTTTAATCGAAATGGGTGGAATGGAAAATTCATTAGAAGAAGTTTTTCGAACAACAGAAGCAATTGCCGAAGTATTTAGCGAATTTTATTGGCAGGCCGAAGAAGTAAATGGAATGGATAGAAGGGATACGAAATGAAAAAATTTATTATTAAATTCTTTCTTTTACTTATAGTTTTATTTTTCGGTGTTCTCCTTGGCATGCAGGAGGCGAATCACGGCCTCTTGCAATTGAAAGGATTTGATGATAAGACGTACGGACAAGCCTTTCAAATAAAGAAAAATAAAGCTGGGGAAGTTGAAGCAGCGGTCTTAGGTGAGGAAATTACTGCTCATGATATTGAGGCGAAACAAAAGAAATTAGAAGAGATGAAGGCCTTTCATGTCATCACAAGTATTGGCGGGAAGATAGCCGATATGCTAACAATTTTGTTTCAAAAACTAGTAAATCTGATGCTTATTGCGTTTGATTAGGAAGCAGGGGACGGTTCCTCTGCCTTTTTCAATTGAATAGTTTTTTAGATATTGATATAATCAAAAGCAGTGTAATTTTGCTCACATTAGTAGGAGTGGTTATTGGATGAATAAAGAAACAAGGCAAGAGCGTCAAAAACGAATTCGTAACTTTTCGATTATTGCTCATATTGATCACGGGAAATCAACATTAGCGGATCGGCTTTTAGAAAAAACTAGTACAGTTAGCCAACGCGAAATGAAAGAGCAACTTCTTGACGCGATGGATTTAGAGCGTGAACGTGGTATCACGATAAAATTGAACGCAGTTCAAGTACTATATAAAGCAAAAGATGGAAATGACTATATTTTCCACTTAATTGATACCCCAGGACATGTTGACTTCACTTATGAAGTATCACGAAGTTTGGCTGCCTGTGAAGGGGCTATCTTAGTAGTTGATGCAGCACAGGGAATTGAAGCGCAAACATTAGCAAATGTTTATTTAGCGTTAGATAATAATCTTGAGATTCTACCAGTTATTAACAAAATTGATTTACCTAGCGCTGACCCAGATCGTGTGCGTCAGGAAATTGAAGATGTAATTGGACTTGATGCCTCTGAAGCTGTGCTTGCTTCTGCAAAAGCTGGCATTGGTATCGAGGAAATTTTAGAGCAAATAGTTGAAAAGGTGCCAGCGCCAACGGGCGACCCTGATGCACCTTTGAAAGCATTGATTTTTGACTCTTTATATGACTCCTACCGCGGTGTTATCACTTATATTCGTGTTGTCGATGGGACTGTAAAAGTCGGCGATAAAATTAAAATGATGGCAACAGGTAAAGAGTTTGAGGTAAATGAAGTAGGTGTTTTCACACCGAAGGCGGTACCAAGAGATGAACTAACGGTCGGTGATGTCGGCTTTTTGACGGCTTCTATTAAAAATGTTAGTGATACGAGAGTCGGGGATACGATCACGAGCGCAAAGAATGCGGCAAGTGAGGCTTTACCTGGATACCGTAAGCTTAATCCGATGGTGTTCTGTGGCTTATATCCGATTGATTCTAAGGATTATAATGATTTACGTGAAGCCTTAGAAAAATTACAATTAAACGATTCATCACTACAATTTGAGGCTGAAACATCGCAAGCGCTCGGATTTGGTTTCCGATGTGGATTTTTGGGATTACTTCATATGGAAATTATTCAAGAACGGATTGAACGTGAATTCAATATTGATTTAATTACGACGGCACCAAGCGTTATTTATAAGGTTGTCCTAACGAGTGGTGAAGAAATAACTGTTGAAAATCCTTCAAAAATGCCAGACCCGCAAAGTATTGATGGTATTTTTGAACCATATGTTAAAGCAAGTATCATGGTGCCAAACGATTATGTTGGCTCTGTTATGGAATTATGTCAAAATAAGCGCGGTAATTTTATTGACATGCAATACCTTGATGAGAAACGCGTCAATATTACGTATGAATTGCCATTATCAGAGATTGTCTATGATTTCTTTGATATTTTAAAATCTAACACAAAAGGCTATGCATCTTTTGACTATGAACTCATTGGCTACAAGCAATCGAAGTTAGCGAAAATGGATATTTTATTAAATGGTGAACAAGTCGATGCTTTATCATTTATCGTCCACCGCGATTTTGCGTATGAACGTGGCAAGGTCATTGTTGAAAAATTGAAGGAGCTCATTCCAAGGCAACAATTCGAAGTGCCTGTCCAAGCTGCAGTAGGCACGAAGATTGTCGCGCGTTCGACGATTAAATCAATGGGGAAAAATGTTCTTGCCAAATGTTATGGCGGTGATATTTCCCGGAAACGTAAGCTATTAGAAAAGCAAAAAGAAGGTAAAAAGCGGATGAAGCAAGTTGGCTCCGTCGAAGTTCCGCAGGAAGCATTCATGGCCGTGTTACGGATGGATGATAATAATAGTAAAAAATAGTAAGGGGTGACGATTATGTCATCCTTTTTTGCTAAGAAAAGAGTGGTTTTTTATGGTGAAATCAGTTTATTTTCACATTCCTTTTTGTGAGCAAATTTGCCATTATTGCGATTTCAATAAATTTTATTTAAAAAACCAGCCAGTCCATGATTATTTAATGGCGATGGAAAAAGAAATGAAACATACTCTCCAAAACTATAAGCCAGATGTAATTAGGACGGTTTTTGTTGGTGGTGGTACGCCAACCTCACTTTCAATTACCCAGCTTGATTATTTTTTAAATGGCATTCATAAACATTTTGGACCGTATTTCAACGACAACGAAAAAACAGAATTTACTTTTGAAGCGAACCCAAGTCATTTATCAAAAGAAAAACTGTTATTATTAAAGGAAGCAGGGGTAAATCGTCTTAGTTTTGGTGTTCAGGTTTTTGACGACCTACTGCTTGAAAAAATCGGACGTACACATCGAGTACGCGATGTTTTTGAAACGATTGCTTTAGCTAAAGAAGTTGGATTTCAAAATATAAATGCTGATTTAATCTATAGTTTGCCAGGACAAACGATTGAAAGTTTTAAAGCAACATTAAAACAAGCATTTACGCTTCATATCGAGCACTTTTCAGGATATTCTCTGCAAATAGAGCCAAAAACTGTTTTTTATAATTTAAAGAGAATGGGAAAACTTGATTTGCCTAGGGAAGATGATGAAGTTGAAATGTATTCCGTTTTAATGGATGAAATGGCTGCACACGGCTATAAGCAGTACGAAATTAGTAATTTTTCAAAGCCAGGATTTGAAAGCGAACATAATTTAACGTATTGGCGCAATGAGGAATATTTCGGCTTTGGTGCAGGTGCCCATAGCTATGTGAATGGCGTTCGCAGGGGCAACGCTGGCCCGCTCAATCAATATATCTCGCTTATCAATGAAACGGGATTTCCCTATATTGAGGAACATACTGTAACAGAGCGTGAAAAAATGGAGGAAGAGGTTTTTCTAGGCCTTAGAAAAACAGAAGGGGTTTCGAAAAAAGTATTTTTCCGTAAGTTTGGCCAGGATTTGAATACTATTTTTGGAAATGAAATTAGTGAGCAAGTAAAGAAAGGTTTGTTAGAAGAAACGACAGAATCGATTAAACTAACAAGAAAGGGTCTGTTTTTAGGAAATGAAGTTTTTCAAGCTTTTATCGGATAACTTTTTGCTAAAATATTAAATGTTAACGGCCTCCCTTATTGACAATATACGTTCTCTTTTGGTAACTTATAATATAGAATTAGCACTCGTTCGATAAGAGTGCTAACAGAGGTGATACTTCTATGCTAACAGATCGTCAGCTGCTAATTTTGCAAGTGATTATTGATGACTTTATTCACTCTGCACAAGCTGTTGGCTCTAGGACAATAGCCAAAAAGGATGATATCTCGTTTAGTCCAGCAACGATTCGCAACGATATGGCTGATTTAGAGGAAATGGGATTTATCGAAAAACCACATACATCTTCAGGGCGTATTCCTTCAGAAAAAGGATACCGATTTTATGTAGATCACTTGTTGTCACCGACAGCGTTAAACATGGAAGAGCTAGCGACGATTCGTTCTCTATTTGATAGTAAAATATATGAAATCGAAATGGTTGCTAAAAAGTCTGCAAAGCTTCTTTCTGAGTTTACGAATTATACAACGATTGTATTAGGACCTGAGCATTTCGAAACTCGTCTTAAGCAAATTGAAATGATTCCTTTAAATCGTGAAAGTGTAGTAGCGATTATTGTTACCGATACAGGACATGTTGAACATCAAGCAATTAAAATGCCAGAAGGACTAGATTCGTCCGAATTAGAAAAGCTTGTCAATATCTTAAATGAGCAATTAAAAGGGTGTCCAATCATTGAGCTTCAAGACCGCATTCAAAAAGAGCTAGTCAGCGTTATTAAAAAGAATGTGTATGATTATGACCGTGTGTTTGATTTAATCAGCAATATATTTGGTCATAAAAAAGCCGAAAAAGTATTTTATGGTGGAAAAACGAATATGTTCTCACAACCTGAGTTCAATGATATTCATAAAATACGCTCATTGCTATCGGTTATTGAGCAAGAAAGTGTAATTTATAATTTGTTCAAAGCAAAGAATGCCGGAATCACTGTGAAAATCGGTCAGGAAAACCAATTAGAAGAAATGCAAAATTGCAGTGTTATTACTGCAACGTATTCAATTGGAAATGAACCGATGGGAACAATCGCTATTTTAGGTCCGACAAGGATGGAGTATTCGAGAGTTATTTCATTATTAAACATCTTTTCTCAAGATTTAACGAAGGTATTAACTTCCCTGTATCAAAATGGATCGTAATGGTCATATTGGTAAAGGGAAGTTTGATAGAAGGCGGGTCTTTCGCTTTTCTATGTATATAAAAAGCTAGTTTGTGGGAGGTGAAACGAATGGTTAATAAAGACTATTCGCAAAAAGTAGAAAATAATAGTGAAGAATTAGAAGAATTAAAGGAAGTAAATGATGCAGAAGTAACTGTTGAAACTGATAGCAACACTCCGCATACAGAGCAAAATGAACAACCTATAGGTGAACAGCAAGAGCCTTTACAAGAGGTGGAACAAGCAGCGGAGCTCACTGCAGAGCAACCCGAAATCGAGAGATTACAACAAGAACTTGATGAAAGGCAAAACAGAATCTTACGTATGCAGGCAGACCTTGAAAATTATCGACGCCGCGTCCGTTTAGACCAAGAGGCAGCGGCAAAATATCGTGCTCAAAGTTTAATTGAACATTTACTTCCGGCACTCGATAATTTCGAGAGGGCCTTAAATATAGAGGCGAAAGAAGATGAAACAAAACAAGTTTTAAAAGGGTTGGAGATGGTTTATCGTCAATTGCAGGAAGCGTTAAAAACGGAGGGGTTAGAAATAATCGAAGCGGTTGACAAGGAATTTGATCCTAATTTCCACCAAGCTGTCATGCAAGTTGAAGATAGCAATTATGGTTCCAACATAGTAATTGAGGAATTTCAAAAGGGTTATATTTTAAAGGACAGGGTTATTCGTCCAACAATGGTCAAAGTTAATCAGTAACTTGATTTAAAAATAGAAGAAAGATTAATTGAACAATTTTTTGAGGAGGACATTTTCATGAGTAAAATTATTGGTATTGATTTAGGGACAACAAACTCTTGTGTAGCGGTGATGGAAGGCGGCGAGCCAAAGGTTATTCCAAATCCCGAAGGAAACCGTACGACTCCGTCAGTTGTTGCATTTAAAAATGGCGAACGCCAAGTTGGTGAAGTGGCTAAACGCCAATCGATTACAAATCCAAACACGATTTTATCAATCAAACGTCATATGGGAACAGATTACAAAACAGAAATAGAAGGAAAATCATACACACCTCAAGAACTTTCTGCAGCTATTTTGCAGCACTTAAAATCATATGCTGAGGAATATTTAGGGGAGCCAGTTACAAGAGCTGTTATTACCGTACCGGCTTATTTTAATGATGCTGAGCGTCAAGCAACGAAAGATGCTGGTAAAATTGCTGGTCTTGAAGTTGAACGCATAATAAATGAGCCAACTGCTGCAGCACTTGCCTATGGTCTTGATAAAGAAGATGAAAACCACACCATTTTAGTATATGACCTTGGTGGTGGTACTTTTGATGTTTCCATTCTAGAATTAGGTGATGGTATTTTTGAAGTAAAAGCAACAGCTGGGGATAATCGCCTTGGTGGAGACGATTTTGACCAAGTGGTTATTGATTACTTAGTAGCAGAATTTAGAAAAGAAAACGGCATTGACCTTTCTAAGGATAAAATGGCTCTACAACGCTTAAAAGATGCTGCTGAAAAAGCGAAAAAAGATTTATCAGGTGTTACTTCAACGCAAATTTCATTACCATTTATCACTGCAGGTGAAGCTGGTCCATTGCATTTAGAAATGAATCTTACACGTGCTAAATTTGAAGAGCTTTCAGCTGATTTAGTGGACAGAACAATGGGGCCTGTTCGTCGCGCCATTCAAGATGCGGGAATTTCAAAGAGTGAGATTGACAAAGTAATCCTAGTTGGTGGCTCAACACGTATTCCGGCTGTTGTAGAAGCAATTAAAAATGAAGTTGGAAAAGACCCAAGTAAAGGTGTTAACCCGGATGAGGTAGTTGCTCTAGGTGCCGCTATCCAAGGTGGCGTTTTAACGGGTGATGTAAAGGATGTTGTCTTACTAGACGTAACTCCACTTTCATTAGGTATTGAAACGATGGGTGGCGTATTTACGAAGTTAATAGATCGCAATACAACAATTCCGACAAGTAAGTCACAAATTTTCTCAACTGCTGCTGATAGTCAAACAGCTGTGGATATCCATGTGCTTCAAGGGGAACGCCCAATGGCAGCAGATAATAAAACATTAGGACGCTTCCAATTAACTGATATTCCGCCAGCACCGCGTGGCATTCCGCAAATCGAAGTATCATTTGATATTGATGCGAACGGAATTGTGAATGTACGTGCGACTGACAAAGGAACTGGTAAAGAGCAATCAATTACGATTCAATCATCAACAACTTTATCTGATGAAGAAATTGATAGAATGGTAAAAGAGGCTGAAGCAAATGCCGAAGCTGATAAACAACGTAAAGAAGAAGCGGAACTTCGCAACGAAGCGGACCAGCTTGTATTTGCGACAGATAAAACATTAAAGGATTTAGGCGATAAGGTTGATGAAGCCGATAAGAAAAACGCTGAAGAAGCTAAAGATGCATTAAAACAAGCGATTGAAAAGAACAATCTTGATGAAATCCGTGCGAAAAAAGATGCGTTGCAAGAGATTGTTCAACAGCTTTCCGTCAAGCTTTATGAGCAGGCAGCGCAAGAAGCACAAGCAAACGAAGCTGGCGGTGCAGGTGCGAACGCAAAGGATGATAATGTCGTTGATGCTGAATTTACTGAAGTGAATGAAGAGGAAGCTAAAAAATAATTACCCAGTCAAAGTCAGGTCTGTCTTGGCTTTGACTTTTTCATTTCATTTGCATAGTGTAGTCTTGTAATGATATTATAATCGTTATGCAGTGTAGATTAGAACGGGAAATTCGGGAGTGGATATGGTATGAGTAAACGAGACTATTATGAAGTCCTCGGAGTGGCGAAAGATGCCTCAAAAGATGAAATAAAAAAGGCCTATCGTCAGCTTGCAAGAAAATATCACCCAGATGTAAATAAAGAAGCGGACGCTACAGAGAAATTTAAAGAAATCACAGAAGCGTATGAAGTTTTAAGTGATGATGCAAAGCGTACACAATATGACCAATTTGGTCATGCAAATCCAAATCAAGGCGGTTTTGGTGGCTTTGAAGGCGCCGACTTTGGTGGATTTGGTGATATTTTCGATATGTTTTTCGGTGGCGGTGGCTCAAGAAGACGCGATCCTAATGCCCCTAGACAAGGTGCGGACTTGCAATATACGATGACTTTAGATTTTAAAGAAGCTGCCTTTGGGAAAGAAACAGATTTAGAGATTCCAAAGGAAGAAGAATGCGATACATGCCATGGCAGTGGTGCAAAGCCTGGCACAAAGCCTGAGACTTGTACACATTGTAATGGATCAGGCCAACTTAATGTTGAACAAAATACACCATTTGGCCGCATTGTCAATCGCCGTGTTTGCCATTATTGTAATGGAACTGGAAAAATGATTAAAGAAAAATGTTCGACATGTGGCGGTGCAGGTAAAGTGAAAAGGCGCAAAAAAATTCACGTTAAAATTCCTGCCGGTGTTGATGAAGGTCAACAAATGCGTGTTTCTGGTCAAGGGGAGCCAGGTGTAAATGGGGGACCTCCTGGCGATTTATATGTCGTCTTCCATGTGAAGCCACATGAATTTTTTGAACGTGATGGGGAAGATATTTACTGTGAAATGCCAATTACCTTTGTTCAAGCTGCCCTTGGTGATGAAATTGAAGTGCCAACATTGCACGGAAAGGTAAAATTAAAAATTCCTACTGGAACACAAACAGGAACAAATTTCCGCTTGAGAGGGAAAGGTGTTCCAAATGTTAGGGGTTATGGGCAAGGCGATCAGCATATTAAAATTCGTGTTGTCACACCAACGAATTTGAATAATCGCCAAAAAGAACTATTCCGAGAGCTAGCGGAACTTAGCGGGGATGAAGGACCAACCGAACATGATGATAGTTTTTTTGCAAAAGTAAAAAGAGCATTTAAAGGTTAGCATGAAACGAGGCTGTTTCAAATGTGTCGAACATCACATCATGCATGGAGCTTTTATACTGATAGAAAAGTATAACTTTTTATTGGATATCAGTATAAGAAAGGACATCGACTTCCGCCATTGTGGGCGGAAAGTCGTGTCTTTCTAAGCGTACCATGTAAAGATGTCAGACATTTTTGAGATAGCCTCTAAACAAATTAAAAAAGAGAGTGTTAAAAGATGAAATGGTCTGAAATGAGTATACATACGACGCAAGAAGCGGTTGAAGCAATTTCTAATATTCTTCATGAGGCAGGTGCTGGTGGGGTTGCGATAGAAGACCCAGCGGATCTTGTAAAGGTTAGAGAACAAAAATTTGGTGAGATTTATGATCTCAATCCAGCTGATTATCCTGAAGAGGGGGTTATTATAAAAGCCTATCTTCCAGTAACAAGTTCTTTTGCAGAGATGGTCGAATCGATTAAAGCAGCGATAAACAACCTTGTAGAATATGGAATTGATCTTGGTTTAAATACAATTAAAATTGATGAAGTAAATGAGGAGGATTGGTCAACAGCTTGGAAGCAATATTACCATCCTATTAAAATTTCTGAACGGGTTACGATTGTTCCAACATGGGAGGAATATGAGCCGGAAACAAGCGAGGAAATCATCGTTGAATTGGACCCAGGCATGGCCTTTGGAACAGGGACACACCCAACAACTGTCATGTGCATTCAAGCGCTAGAAAAAGTAATGCCAAATGGCGCACATGTGATTGATGTGGGTACTGGCTCAGGTGTCCTTAGTATTGTAGCCGCTAAATTAGGAGCAAGTAAAGTCGATGCCTATGACCTCGATGAAGTCGCTGTCAATAGTGCGATTGAGAATGTGGAACTGAATAAAGTGCAACAGATTGTTACCGTTAAGCAAAATAATTTGATAGAAAATATTAATGCGGAAGCGGATTGTATAGTCGCTAATATACTAGCTGAAATTATTTTGCTCTTTGTTGATGATGCCGCTAAAAAAGTGAAAAAAGGTGGATTATTTATCACTTCTGGCATTATCAATACGAAGCAGGAAGAAGTGGAAAAAGCCCTTGTCAAAGCCGGATTTGAAATCGAAGAAATTTTGCAAATGGAAGATTGGGTTGCGATTATTGCTAGAAATAAATAAAAGCGTTGAAGGTGAAAGCCTGTGCAAAGATATTTTGTGAAAAATGAGCAAATAAAGGATGAAATTATAAAAATTGCGGGTGAGGATGCCCATCATATTTCGCGGGTAATGAGGATGAAGACGGGGGATGCGGTTATTTGCTGTTCAGAGGATGGCCAAGTTGCCCGTTGTGAAATCCAAGAAATAACTGATGACTTATGTTTCGCCTCTATTGTAGAATGGATAGATGAGAATAAGGAATTGCCTGTATTTGTTACAATTGCCCAAGGACTGCCAAAGGGTGATAAGGTAGAGCTGATTGTCCAAAAAGGAACAGAAATGGGAGCCTCCTCTTTTCTACCTTTTTTTGCATCACGCTCTATTGTGAAGTGGGATGAAAAAAAGGGAAGAAAAAAGGTTGAAAGGCTTGAAAAGATTGCTAAAGAAGCAGCAGAACAATCGCATCGGACAAGGATTCCGGAAATTAGAGAGCCGATTGATTTTAAAACGCTGTTAAAGATGAGCAGTCAGTACAAATATAAGATTGTTGCTTACGAAGAGGATGCAAAACATGGAGAAAAGAAGAATCTTTCTTCCGTTCTCTCAAAGTTAACTAAAAATGACTCCTTATTAGCAGTAATTGGACCAGAAGGCGGTTTAACAGAAGAAGAGATTGCGAAGCTACTTGACAATGGCTTCATTACATGTAGTCTAGGCCAAAGGATTTTAAGAACAGAAACAGCCCCTTTATACCTACTAGCAGCTGTTTCCTATCATACTGAATTATTGGGGTGATTTTATGCCATCAGTGGCTTTCTATACATTAGGCTGTAAAGTAAATCATTATGAAACAGAAGGAATCTGGCAGCTTTTTCAAGATGCTGGCTATGAGCGTGTCGATTTTGAGAAAATGGCAGATGTTTATATTATTAATACATGTACGGTAACAAATACGGGTGATAAAAAAAGCCGGCAAATTATTAGAAGGGCAATTCGCAAAAATCCTGAGGCTGTCATTTGTGTGACAGGCTGTTACGCACAAACGGCACCTGCTGAAATATTAGAAATTCCTGGTGTCGATATTGTTATCGGTACTCAAGACCGTGTTAACTTGCTAGAATATGTCCGTCAGTATGAAAAAAACCGGGAGCCAATCAATGGCGTTGGCAATATTATGAAAGCGAGAGTTTTTGAGGAATTAGATGTTCCCGCTTTTACAGACAGAACGAGGGCGTCATTGAAAATTCAAGAAGGCTGCAACAACTTCTGTACTTTTTGTATTATTCCTTGGGCGCGTGGACTATTGCGTTCCCGTTTACCAGAAGATGTGCTTAAACAAGCACAGCAATTAGTTGATGCTGGCTATAAGGAAATTGTTTTAACTGGTATTCATACAGGTGGCTATGGCGAGGATTTGAAGGATTATAATTTTGCAATGCTATTGCGCGAATTGGATCAAAAGGTTGACGGCTTAAAACGGATTCGGATTTCATCGATTGAAGCAAGCCAAATTACTGATGAAGTGATTGAGGTTTTGGATCAGTCTAATAAGATTGTCCGTCATTTACACATTCCGCTGCAATCGGGTTCTAATACGGTCTTACAACGGATGCGCCGCAAGTATACAACAGAGTTTTTTGTTGAACGTTTGAATCGATTGAAGGAAGCTCTTCCGGGTTTGGCAGTTACATCTGACGTCATTGTTGGTTTTCCAGGTGAAACAGAAGAAGAATTTATGGAAACTTATAATCTAATTCGTGATAATAAATTCTCTGAATTACATGTGTTTCCTTATTCAAAACGGACGGGCACCCCAGCAGCTCGGATGGAAGACCAAGTGGATGAAGATGTTAAAAACGATCGTGTCCATCGTTTGATAACATTGTCAGATCAATTGGCAAAAGAGTATGCATCTAACTACGAAGGTGAGGTCCTTGAAGTCATTCCTGAAGAGCAAATTACAGAAGGAACTGACCGTAATGACCTTTACGCGGGTTACACAGACAATTATTTACGTGTTGTATTCGCTGGAAGAGACGATATGATTGGTCAAATTGTCAAGGTGAAAATTACAAAGGCCGGCTATCCTAATAACGAAGGGGAATTTGTCAGCGTTGTAACAGACGAGGTTGAGAATCAAGTTAAAATTGGTTAAATAAGTAAATACACATATAATAAAGACAGCAAGGTTGAATGGTTAACTCCTTGCTGTTTTTTTTGGCATATTAAAATTTACATAAAAAACAGATATTAAAGAAAGGATGGATGATTATGTTACAAAATATTGCCAATATAATTGACCATACAGCATTAAAGGCAGATACAACGAAGGAACAAATTATCAAGTTATGTGAGGAGGCTAAGGAGTATGGCTTTTTCTCAGTTTGTGTAAATCCTGCTTGGGTAAGACTAGCAGCAGAACAATTACAGGGCTCTGATGTGAAGGTTTGTACTGTCATTGGTTTTCCGCTAGGGGCCTCAACGTCTGAGACAAAAGCATTCGAAACAAAGGATGCTATTGAAAAAGGTGCTGATGAAGTTGATATGGTAATTAATATCGGTGCTCTTAAAGACAAAAATGATGACTTAGTTGAGCAGGATATTAAGGCGGTCGTTGAAGCTGCTCATGGAAAAGCACTCGTAAAAGTAATCATTGAGACTAGTTTGTTAACAGAAGCAGAAAAAGTTCGAGCATGTCAGCTTGCTGTAAAAGCGGATGCAGATTTTGTAAAAACATCGACAGGTTTTTCGACAGGTGGTGCTACTGTAGAAGACATTAAACTAATGCGGGAAACGGTCGGTCCGGATATAGGCGTAAAGGCATCAGGTGGTGTCCGTGATCGTGATGGAGCGTTGCGGATGATTGAAGCTGGTGCGACAAGAATAGGTGCCAGCGCGGGTATTGCAATTGTTAAAGATGAGCAATCTAATGTAAGTTATTAATAGGGGGCAGTGGCCCCCTTACGATTACGCCTGCCTCCCATGTACCCGCATAATAAACTGCGCCAACAATCCAGCAAGCGGCAATGCAATCATCGAAGATAGAACATTAAATATTACACTTACATGGGCAAGCTGCACGTCTGGTAAGCTCGTTAATGTCGAAGCAGCAAGACCAAGAAATTTTATAAACGGGAAGAATAATAGCACCCCAAAAATATTTAACCAAATATGGGCATATGCAGCCAATTTTGACTCTATATTAGCACCGATGCTGGCAATAAAAGCTGTTACACATGTGCCGATATTGGCCCCAAGAACGATGGCGATTCCAGAAGATAATGTTACTAAATTTTCACTCATAAAGCCCATGATAATACCCGTAGTTGCGGTACTAGATTGAATAACCGCTGTTAATAACGTACCTAGTCCGACCCCGATTAAGTTATTTTCGTTTGACATTTCAATTGATGAGTGGATAACAGGAATCGATGCAAGCGGTTTCGCAAGATTTTCAAACCCATTCATCGCAACAAAAAGACAGCCAAGCCCAAACAGGATTGCACCTATATTAAAAGAAAGCAATTTTCTTGTAAACAATAATAACGCGCCAATAACCAAAAACGGCATAGTCGCATAGTAAATAAGATCAATTGTGATAAATTCAGTTGTAAAAGTTGTTCCGATATTTGTCCCGAGAATAATCCCGATAGACTGTTTGAACGTTAACAATCCTGCGGCAATGAAGCCGATGGTAAGTACCATAACAGCTGAACTACTTTGTAAGATGGCTGTAATAATCGTGCCAATGATCATTCCTTTTAGTGGTGTGTCAGTCATCGTTATTAAAAATTGGCGCAACTTTTTATGGGATAAATTATAAAGCCCAATCCGCATGACTGTCATACCATATAAAAAAATTGCAATAAAAATTGCAAATAGCGTAAAAATCTCTATCATTTTTAAAGTCACCATCCTCACCACCCATTGTATGGACATGGTGCTGTGGACATGACTCCAACTTTTCGACAATTGGAAATTTATATTATTGGTTGAAAAACTAACATCTATATTATATAATGGCAAAAGACATGTCTTGTGAAAAGGATAGATGTACTATGTCTGTCTTCCATGTCTGTGGTGTTACTGGTTGTTCGGAGGGAGGGAAATAGTTTATGTCAACGACTCGCGTTCGTAAAAATGAATCACTTGAGGATGCTCTTCGTCGATTCAAAAGATCCGTTTCTAAAAATGGAACACTTTCTGAAGCTAGGAAGCGTGAATTCTATGAGAAGCCTAGTGTAAGACGTAAGAAAAAATCAGAGGCTGCAAGAAAGCGTAAGTTCTAAGAGAGGGTGTTATTTATGAGTCTTCTTGAGCGTCTTACTGACGATATGAAGCAAGCGATGAGAGATAAAGATAAAGAAAAATTATCTGTTATCCGCATGGTAAAAGCTGCTCTTCAGAACGAAGCAATCAAGCTTGGTCATGACTTATCTGATGAAGAAGAGCTTACTGTTTTAAATCGCGAATTAAAACAGCGTAAAGACTCCCTCCTTGAGTTCGAAAATGCTGGTCGCAGTGACTTAGCTGATAAACTTAAAGATGAAATTGAAATATTGATTGTTTATATGCCTGAACAGCTTTCTGAAGAAGAACTTGAAGAGATTGTAAAACAAACAATTTCGGAAACAGGGGCCATTTCAAAAGCTGACATGGGAAAGGTAATGGGTGCGATTATGCCAAAAGTGAAAGGGAAAGCTGATGGTTCTTTAGTTAATCGACTCGTTCTAAAACATTTGTCTTAAACATTTCAATTAAGGGGCTGTTTCAAAACTGTCCAGCATCATTTGCGCCACCAATGCTTTTACTTATTGGTAGGCGGTGCTGGACTAAGTTGGAACAGTCCCTTTTTACTATATAATGTATATTCGTTTATACTGAAACTTAGCAGGTTATAAATACGTATTATATGGCGTAGTCTAATATTTAGATGAAAGGAGGGGGTAGAGTGACGCGAGGGCTAAAATTACATTTAAATAAAATAATAGCTGTTTCATCATTTTTATTTATTCTATTTATTCTTCTTTCACAAGTCATTTCCGTTTCTGTACATGCTAACGGGGAGAAAATTGTTTATTTCATTCCTGTTGAAAAAACGGTCGAACAAGGACTTGGTGCTTTCCTTGATCGCTCGATACGGGAGGCTGAAGAAAATGGTGCTAGCCATATTGTCTTAGAAATGAACACACCAGGAGGAGCCGTGGATGCGGCTATGGATATAGCCAAAGGTTTACGAGAAACGGAAATTCCAACGACAGCTTTTATAAATAAAAGCGCACTGTCAGCTGGTGCCTACTTAGCGTTAAATGCTGACGAAATCGTAATGGTCCCGCATTCGACGATGGGCTCTGCTGCAATTATTGACCAACAAGGGAATACGGCAGGTAAAAAAGCTGAGTCGATGTGGCTAGCGGAAATGAAGGCCTCAGCCGAACTGAATCATCGCGATCCTATTTATGCGCTAGCAATGGCTGATGAAACTATCGATTTATCTAAATATGGGGCTGGCGAAGGCAAGTTATTAACATTAACTGCAGAACAAGCATTAGAAGTTGGTTATGCTGAAAAAATCGTCAGCACACGAGCAGAGCTCTTAGATTACTTAGGTTTGTCAGGTGCAACGATAAAGCAAATGGAAGAAAGCTTTGCTGAAAAATTAGCGAGATTCATTACTCATCCAGTAGTTGTACCGATTTTATTAACAATCGGAAGCTTAGGACTGGTGATTGAGCTTTATAGTCCTGGTTTTGGTCTTCCAGGAATTATGGGATTATCTTCATTATTGTTATTTTTCTATGGCCATATGATAGCGGGGTTAGCGGGTATGGAATCAATTATATTAGTAGTGATTGGGATTGTTTTAATCATTCTCGAATTTTTTGTGCCAGGTGGGATTTTAGGACTTTTAGGTACCCTTTCGATCATTGCGAGCTTGCTTTTAGCAGCAAACAATATTGGACACATGGTTTTCTCTATTTTAATTGCTTTACTCGTAACCATTATCGCGGTTGTAATCTTATTCAGACGATTTGGTTATGAAAAAGGAATCTTTAGGCGAATCATTTTATTTGATTCAACAAGTAGCGAAAAAGGATATGTTTCAAATGAAACGCGCTCCGATTTAGTAGGACTTGAAGGGATTACTGTTACACCGCTTCGTCCAGCTGGAACAGCTGTCTTTAACGATGATAGAATAGATGTTGTAACAGAGGGCAGTTTTATTAGCAGTAATAAAAAGGTTAAAATAATCAAAGCCGAAGGCCCAAGAATTATTGTTCGGGAAATAAAAAATGAAATGGAGGAGTAGATCATGATTACACAAGGGACAGTCTTTTTATTATTACTTGTTGGACTTATTATTATCGCTTTATCTGTACTATTTACTTTTGTGCCAGTGATGCTATGGATTTCAGCACTGGCTTCAGGTGTGAGGGTAAGTATTTTCACACTAATTGGAATGAGGCTACGTCGCGTTATTCCAAGTCGGGTCATTAATCCATTAATTAAAGCGGTTAAAGCAGGACTAAATATAAACACAAACCAGCTTGAAAGCCATTATTTAGCTGGTGGTAATGTTGATAGGGTTGTAAATGCGTTAATTGCTGCTCATCGTGCCAATATTGAGCTTACTTTTGAGCGTGGTGCGGCGATTGATCTTGCAGGCCGTGATGTTTTAGAAGCTGTGCAAATGAGCGTTAATCCAAAAGTTATTGAAACACCATTCATTTCAGGTGTTGCCATGGATGGGATTGAAGTAAAGGCAAAAGCAAGAATAACAGTTCGAGCCAATATTGACCGTCTAGTCGGTGGTGCTGGTGAGGATACCGTTATCGCACGTGTAGGCGAAGGAATCGTTTCTACCATCGGTTCCCAATTAGATCATAAAAAGGTATTAGAAAACCCTGATATGATTTCACAAACGGTCTTAACAAAAGGTCTTGATGCTGGTACAGCTTTTGAAATCTTATCAATTGATATTGCTGATATTGACATCGGCAAAAACATCGGTGCAGGCTTACAAACAGACCAAGCTGAAGCAGATAAAAAGATTGCCCAAGCAAAGGCTGAAGAACGCCGCGCAATGGCTGTCGCCCAAGAACAAGAAATGAAGGCAAAAGTTGAAGAAATGAAAGCGAAGGTTGTCGAAGCGGAAGCACAAGTACCGCTTGCAATGGCGGAAGCACTTCGTTCCGGAAACATCGGTGTGATGGATTATATGAACATTAAAAACATTAGCGCTGATACGGATATGAGGGACTCTATTGGTCGAATCTCTAAAGATGACGAAGAAGGAATGTAAAGATGGGTTCATTTTTTGAATTTATATTCGGAAATATTGGATTTTTGATTGTTATCATTGGGGCAATTGCGAGCTTTTTAAAACGGGCAAATGAAAACCAAAAGCAAAGCCAAAAACAATCGTCACGAGATAAAAGGGTTAAACCTTTTATCCCGTCATTAGGGGATTTACTTGAGGAAATAAATAAACCACAAGAAGAACAAAAGCAAAAACCAACCATGTATACAGCGACGAAACGAGTGCCACAGATTGAACAAACAGTTGAAGAAGAAGTTCGACTAGAAGCTCCACCAATTGAAATGACACCAAACCCATATCTAGGAAAGCTACGTGAACTCGAAAAAAAGAAGCAGCATATCAATGTTGACGCAGGCATGATTTATTCTAAAATAAACAAAAAAGAAGTCATCAATGGCATCATTTGGGGAGAAATTCTCGGCCCCCCACGCGCTAAGAAAAAACATTCATATTCCAATCTTAAAAGAGGCTAAGCATTCGCTTAAGGCCTCTTTTTTTGTACTATCCAAATTAATATTTTCATGTAGACAGTATAAGAAAGACATCGAAATTTTCTATTATGGGAAAATTTCGTGTTTTTCTAATGCTAAAACCTGCTGTTTGTTCATAAACATGAAAGGAGAGGGGGTCCTAGTAATGAGAAAGTTTAGACAACAACTAAAAAAATGGATAACCCAAAAAATGGAACTTCCTGCAGATGTCATGATGGATCTCCCAAGGATCACGATGATTGGTCAAATTCATATATATATTGAAAACCATCGGGGATTGCTCCAATTTTCTGATAATGAATTACGTCTTCTTTTAAAACAAGGACAATTGCTTGTAAAAGGTGAGCAATTTGTTCTTAGAACGATGCTCCCTGAAGAAATCTTGCTTGAAGGGAAAATTGACCAAGTAATCTATTTAGACGAACCTGGTAAATGAGGGAAGGAGATCTATGTAATGAAAAATAAATGGACCAACTATTTTTCAGGCTATGTCAAAATAAAAGTCACTGGAAAATTAATTGAACCATTCCTAAACAACTGTGTTAGGGAAAATGTCGTAATCTGGGATTTAAAAAGACAGGGAACGACAACCGTTACAGGCTATTTAAAGCTTGAAGATATACATAAGCTTCGAAAAATTATTCGAAAAAGTGATTGTAAACTTAAATTTATTGGGCGCATTGGGCTGCCGTTTTTAATAAAAAAAATGATTACCAATAGTGGTTTTGTTCTTGGGATTGTAGCCGCATTAATGATTACAATCTTATTATCAAATACGGTTTGGAATATTGAAGTAGTGGGCGCTAACCCTAAATTAGAGCATGAGCTTAGAAAAGAATTAACTTTAATGGGGATTAAACGAGGGAAGCTGCAATTTTCCCTGCCAGGAATTGAACAAATCCAAGATGAACTTACAGATAAATTTTCTTCTTCAATCACATGGGTAGGGGTCAGCTTGAATGGTACGACCTACCAATTTGAAGTGGTTGAGAAAAAAATAGCCGAAAAGCCGGAATTCGTTAGCCCTAGACATTTAGTAGCGAAGAAAAAAGCGGTCATTTATGATTATTATGTGGAACAAGGACAACCTATTATAAAAATAAATGATTTTGTGAGGCCAGGGCAGCTGCTAGTTTCAGGCGTAATTGGCAAAGAAGGAAAGACAGAGATTATTGCGGCAAAAGGGAAAGTTTTTGGTGAAATTTGGTACAAGTCTCATATCGCTGTACCGCTTGAAACGACCTTTACTGTTTTAACAGGGAACAGTATTACAAAGCATTCCTTAGGAATTTTTCGCATAAACATTCCAATCTGGGGTTTTGAAAAGATTGAATATGCAAATTACAAGACTGAAACTGTCGATAAAGAGATTAAATTTCTTAAATGGAATTTACCGCTTGTTTATCGCAAGCAAATTATTAGGGAAGAAGAAGAACATGTTAGAAAATATGATAAACAAACGGCAATTGCGATTGCGAAAAAAACAGCGCGAACTTCATTAAAAGCAAAATTAGGGGAAGAAGCTGTTATAAAAGGAGAAAATGTTTTGCACCAATCAGTGGACCATGGTAAAGTTAAATTAATGATACACTACCAAGTAATCGAAGATATCGCATTACCACAACCTATTATCCAAGGAGACTAAATAATGCAAGAGAATGTAAAAACGATCAATTTACAATTACAGACTTTAAATGAAGCACTATCTTTATTTGGGACTGAAGATCGGAATTTAAAAATGATGGAAGAAAAGCTTCAGCTTTCAATTGTCACAAGAGGTGAATCTGTGAATGTGTCTGGCAATCCTGAAGCTCTCCAGCTTGCAGAAATGGTTTTGCTTGCTCTGTTGAAGGTCATTAGGAAAGGTGCCAGTATTTCAGAACGTGATGTAGTGTATGCAATTGAATTAGCCCAAAAAGGCATTATAGACGAATTTGAAGAATTATATGAACAAGAAATTACGAAAAATGCGAAAGGCAAATCAATCCGTGTCAAAACATTAGGTCAAAGAAAATATGTTTCATCTATAAAAGCGGATGACTTAGTATTCGGAATTGGTCCTGCTGGTACTGGGAAAACGTATATTGCCGTCGTTATGGCTGTTGCTGCATTAAAAGGGGGCCGCATTAAACGGATTATCTTGACAAGACCTGCGGTCGAAGCGGGTGAGAGTCTTGGCTTTTTACCTGGTGATTTAAAAGAAAAGGTTGATCCTTATTTACGTCCTTTATATGATGCCTTACATGATGTTTTAGGTACAGACCAAGTGGCAAGGTTAATCGAAAGAGGAACAATTGAAATTGCCCCGTTAGCTTATATGCGTGGTCGAACATTAGACGATTCATTCGTTATCTTGGATGAAGCGCAAAATACAACACCAGAACAAATGAAAATGTTTTTAACTAGATTAGGCTTTGGTTCTAAGATGGTCATTACGGGTGACATTACCCAAGTAGATCTTCCAAAAGGAGTGAAATCAGGCTTAAGTATTGCAAGAGAGATATTGAAAGATATTTCAGGAATATCTTTCATTTATTTGGAGCAATCCGATGTTGTTCGCCATCCATTAGTACAAAAAATTATAAGTGCATACGAGGGCCTAAAATAAAATATAAGAGGGCTGTCTCACCAGTGTCTGGCATCACACGAAAACATCACAACTGCACTAGTTGTATACGATGCCCGATACTTATGAGACAGCCCTTTTCTAACAAATGCTTTTTAAATGTAGAGGAGAACGACCATGAATACATTTAATCAATTGTTTAAACAAATAAAAAATCATAAGTTTATACCAGTGTTATTATTTATAACAATTGCCGCAATTTTATATGTGTCAATGTATTCGAATATTCGCCCAGAAAAAGTAGACCTTCGCCTTTTTTCAGTTGCTAAGAAAGATATCCTCTCCCCGATAACGATAGAGGATATTGAAGCAACCGAGGAAAAAAAGCAAGAAGCTGTTTTAGAAGTAGATGACCAGTATATTTTAAAAGCGGATTATGCAGAAAACCGTGTAGAAATCATTTTGGCTATTTTTGACGCAGTGAGTGCAGTTAAATCTGAGAAAGTTGATGATAGTCAAAATCCAGCCATTATAGAGGAAAGCATTCCACTAGAGAAAAAAGTAGATTTACTTAAGGAAATGATTCCACTAGAACTTCAAGGTCAGCTTTCTGACAAAAACTTAGAAACGTTGCTAACGGTCTCACCAGGACTGTTAGATAGTGCTAAAGGTACAACGACTACGTTGATAAAACAAATCATGGGGCAACCAATAAAGGTCGGCGAAGAGGACAGGCAGAAAGAAATTGTCTCAGAAGAAATCAATAAGGTGAATCTACCGGAAAATATAAAAAGCGTGATGGTCGCAATTGCCCAATATGCGATTATTCCTAATTATGTTTATGACATCAAGGGCACCGAAGCAAAGCGCCAAGCAGCAATGGATAAAGTAAATCCAGTAAAAATTAGAGCAGGTCAAGTTCTCGTAAAAGAAGGACAAGTGATTGACCGCGAGATGTTTAAACAATTAGCGCTTGTTGGTTTGTTAGAAGAACAAGTAAATCCAAACATATTTATTGGTTTGGCCCTTTTTGTATTCCTTTTAACTAGTATCGTAGCTTATTATGTAAAAGATGTCGGCTCAAAAGAACGGATTATGTATGTTTTAATCTTTGCATTAACTATTTTATTAATGAAGGGAATTAGTTTATTCCGGTTAGAAGTAGAAATAGGCTATATTTTTCCGGCAGCGATGGCCACAATGTTAATAAAGGTTCTGCTTAAAGAAAAATTAGCTGTTATTTCAAGTATCGTTTTTTCAATTTGCGGCAGTATTATTTTTAATGTAGAAATGCTCGGGAAATTTAATTTTTCCCTTGGTGTTTATTTTTTAATTAGTGGCATTGCTGGTATCATTTTTATTAGTGAACGCCATTATCGTTCGAAAATTTTAAAAGCAGGACTGTACGTGTCCGTCATTAATATGGTTGCCATTACGGGATTGTTTATGATTAGAAATGGTCATGTAACAAGCTTGGAAATTGGGACGTACTTGTTATTTGCATTTTTATCAGGCTTTATATCAGCTGTATTAACATTAGGATTAATGCCTGTTTTCGAAGCTTGGTTTGGCCTGTTATCAATGATTAAGCTAATCGAGTTATCAAGTCCCAATCATCCGTTATTACGAAAAATTTTACTTGAAACGCCTGGGACGTACCATCATAGCATTATGGTTGCCAACCTTTCCGAAGCAGCCTGTGAGACGATTGGTGCCAACGGTTTTTTAGCAAGAGTAGGGGCTTATTATCATGATATTGGCAAAACAAAGCGTCCCCATTTTTATATCGAAAACCAGATGAATATCGAAAATCCGCACGATACTATATCGCCGCAGTTAAGTAAAACAATTATAACGGCACACCCTTATGACGGGGCAGAACTGTTGCGGGAATATAAAATTCCGAAAGAAATTATTGATATCGCGGAACAGCATCATGGTACAACGCTATTAAAATATTTTTATTTTAAAGCGAAGGAGCAATCAGATGATATAATAGAGTCAGATTTCAGATATCCGGGGCCTAAAGCACAATCAAAAGAGGCTGTCATCGTTGGTCTTGCTGATAGTGTTGAGGCGGCAGTAAGGTCGCTATCAAACCCGACACCACAAAAAATTGAAAATTTAGTACGGAGTATATTAACGGATCGCCTTCAGGATGGTCAGTTTGATGAATGTGATATTACGCTTAAAGAGCTTGATTTGGCAGCAAAATCAATTTGTGAAACATTAAAGGGAGTTTTCCACTCAAGAATCGAGTATCCTGATGCGAAGCAAATGAAGAAAGAGAAGAAGGTGAGAGAAGCATGATTATAGATTTTATTGATGAACATCATTTTATAGAAGAAGAAGAGAAAGATGAAATTGAAAAATTATTAATATTTGCAGCAAAAAAGGAAAAGATTGACCGAGATGCAGAGCTTTCGATTACGTTTGTTGATAATGAAGAAATTCAAGAAATCAATCGCATTTACCGAGGAAAAGATCAGCCAACCGATGTCATTTCTTTTGCAATGGAAGAAATGGGTGAAGGGGAAATACCGATTCAGGGGGATGCTTTACCAACTATTCTCGGTGACATTATCATTTCTATCCCTAAAACAAAGGAGCAAGCAGAGGAATATAACCATAGTCTCATGAGAGAACTCGGCTTTTTAACAATCCATGGCTTTTTGCATTTGTTAGGTTATGATCATATGGAAAAAGAAGATGAAGAAATCATGTTTAGTAAACAAAAGGAAATTTTAGATGAATATGGCCTCCATCGTTAAAGAAATGAAGCGACTCCTAGCAAGTTTTTCGTATGCTACTCAGGGACTATTACACGTTATAAAAAAAGAACGAAATATGCAGATACATTTAACGATTGCATGCATCGTTCTTTTTTTCGCTTACTTTTTCTCTGTATCTAAGCTTGAATGGATTGTTATTCTCCTCTGCATCGGGATTATGCTTAGTCTTGAATCTCTCAACACAGCAATTGAACGAACAGTTGATTTATGCACGGAGGAAATCAAGCCCCTTGCCAAGCAGGCAAAGGATGTGGCAGCGGGAGCTGTTTTTGTTTTTGCGATTATATCTGTTATCATAGGATTAATTATTTTTTTAAAACCATTATTAATTTTTTTGAATTTTGTGTAAACCTTTTCTTTGATATTGCTGAAAACAAATTCAATTTGGTGTAAAATAAAAGTACTTTGAAAGGAAATAAAAAGATGACGGACCAATTATTTATAGATGATCTAATTGATCAAGCAAAGGAAGCGCGTGAGCAGGCCTATGTTCCGTACTCTAAATTTAAAGTAGGTGCAGCTGTTTTAACTCAAAACATGAAGGTATACAAAGGCTGTAATATTGAAAATGCTGCTTATGGGTTATGCAATTGTGCTGAGCGAACGGCATTATTTAAAGCGTTTTCAGAAGGTGATAAACAAATAAAAGCGCTCGCTGTCGTTGCTGACACGAAACGGCCTGTACCGCCATGTGGGGCATGCCGTCAAGTAATGGCAGAGCTTTGTCCACCAAATATGCCAATCTTTTTAACAAATTTACAAGGCATCATTACCGAAACAACAGTAGAGGCGTTGTTGCCAGGAGCATTTACCGCGGAGGATTTACATGAATAATGAAAACTATAAATCAGGATTTGTATCAATCATCGGAAGACCTAATGTAGGAAAATCAACATTATTAAACAAAGTAATCGGTCAAAAAATTGCGATTATGAGCGATAAGCCGCAAACAACTAGAAATAAAATCCAAGGTGTTTATACAACAGATCATAGCCAAATTATTTTTATTGATACGCCTGGCATTCATAAACCAAAGCATAAGCTTGGCGATTTCATGATGAAGATAGCGCAAAACACTTTAAATGAAGTTGATCTTATTTTATTTTTGATTAATGCTGAAGAGGGTTTTGGCAAGGGTGACGAATTTATCATTGAGCGTTTGAAACAAACAAAGCAACCTGTTTTTCTTGTGATTAACAAAATTGATCAAATTCATCCAGACCATTTATTAACGATTATTACTCAATATAAAGAATTGTATCCTTTCAAAGAAATCATCCCAATTTCTGCTCTAGAAGGGAATAATGTCGATACATTGCTTGAACAAATTGAACACTACATGCCAAATGGACCGCAATATTATCCTGCGGATCAAGTAACTGACCACCCAGAGAGGTTTATCATAACCGAGCTAATCCGTGAGAAAGTACTTCATTTAACCCGAGAGGAAATTCCTCATTCGATTGCCGTTGTCATGGACTCATTGGAACGTCGTGAGGGTGGAAATACAGTCTATATCGCTGCAACAGTCATCGTTGAACGTGATTCACAAAAAGGAATCATTATCGGAAAGCAAGGAAAAATGCTTAAAGAAATTGGGCGTTTAGCTCGGATTGATATCGAAGCGTTACTAGGTTCAAAAGTTTTTCTAGAGTTATGGGTTAAAGTGCAAAAGGATTGGCGCAATAAGCTAAGTCAACTTCGCGACTTTGGTTTTCGTGAAGACGAGTATTAATGTGAACCTTGTAATTTACAGCATTTCACTAACATTAAATGAATAGGATCGGTCAAGCTAATTGTAGAGAGTGTTAAAAAAGTTAGTTCTTAAAAATCGAAAGGTGGGGTTTCTTGTGATTGATTTTACCTGGAAAATCTTTACCCAAACTGGTAATTTGGAAACGTATCTTCTTATGAAAGAGATTGAAAGGGAATTTCAAGAAACTGTTGAAAATTATTTTAACCAGCTTAGCGAAATAGATTCTCCTTTATCTTGACCCCATTTACTGTATAAATATCGGCTGCATAATAAACGAAAAAAACATATATAAAAGTGGATGGTGTCAAAATTGTTACGTAAAGTTGAAGGTATTATCATCCGAACGAATGATTACGGAGAAACAAATAAAATTGTAACATTGTTTACAAGAGAAATGGGTAAAATTGGTGTGATGGCTCGTGGTGCAAAAAAAACACAAAGCAGATTAACCTCCGTATCACAATTATTTATCCATGGTCACTTTTTAGTACAAATAGGTGCTGGTTTAGGTACTATGCAGCAGGGTGAAATGATATCATCCTTTCGAGCGCTTAGGGAAGATTTATATAAAGCTGCTTATGCAGCCTATATCGTTGAACTTACCGATAAGCTTACAGAAGAGAAAAAAACAAATCCTTATTTATTTGAGCTTCTTTATCAAACATTACATTTTATGAATGAAGGAATCGATCTAGACATATTAACTTATATTTATGAAATGAAAATGCTGAATATTGCAGGCATTTATCCAAAACTAGATGGCTGCGTTTGTTGTTCAAAAGCGCAAGGGAAATTCGCCTTCTCAATTAGAGAAGGCGGTTTTGTATGTCATCGTTGTTTTCATCTTGACCCGAATCGAATCCAAATTTCGCAATCAACCGTCCGCTTGTTACGACTTTTTTATTATTTTGATATACATCGTCTTGGCAAAATTTCAGTCAAGGATGCGACGAAAAAGGAACTTAAGTTAGTCATTTCATCACTCTATGATGAGTATGCTGGATTATCCCTTAAATCAAAACGCTTCCTCACACAACTTGATTTGCTTAAATAATTTCATAAATAATACATACTTATTTTTCATTTTAGTAAAATGAGCTATAATAAATATATCAATAGTATAACCTATTTATTACAAAATTCTGTTGTGTCGTGCTTTATCATCGAAGGTGGTGAGTAAAAATAGAACTTAACAACCGTCAAGAAAAAATTTTGCAGATAGTCAAGGATAATGGGCCGATTACAGGCGAACAAATAGCGGATCAATTAAATTTAACAAGGGCAACACTTAGACCTGATTTAGCTATTTTAACAATGGCTGGATATTTAGAGGCTAGGCCCAGGGTAGGTTATTTTTATACAGGAAAAACAGGCTCGCAATTATTAACAGAGAAAGTAAAGAAATTACAAGTTTACCAGTATCAATCGATGCCTGTTGTTGTTGATGAAGGAGTTTCTGTCTATGATGCTATTTGTACAATGTTCCTTGAAGATGTGGGGACATTGTTCGTCGTTGATAGGAACTCCTTATTAGTGGGTGTTCTTTCAAGAAAGGATTTATTGCGTGCAAGTCTAGGAAAAACAAACTTAGAAGCCATCCCTGTTAATATTATTATGACAAGAATGCCGAATATTACCTTTTGCCAAAAAGAAGACTTTATTATCGAAGTTGCAGAAAAAATTATTGAAAAACAAATTGATGCGGTCCCTGTCGTAAAAGTTTCAGGAAAAGGATATGAAGTTATTGGTCGGCTCACAAAAACGAATATGACAAAAGTATTGTTGGATATTGCTAAAGATGAACTTATTTAACATTCATTATTTTCTAAGCTATAAATAAAATAAATATACAGAAAGGAATGGGGGCATTTGAACAACGCCAATGTTTATATTGTTTCCGATTCAGTTGGGGAAACAGCTGAGCTTGTAGTAAAAGCTGCTGCAAGTCAATTTCATTCATTTGACTTAACGATAAAACGGATCCCATATGTGGAAGATACCGGTACACTAAGTGAAGTTATTTCTCTAGCAAAAGAAAATCAAGCAATCATTGCTTTTACATTAGTTGTTCCTAGTATGAGAGAATTTTTAATAACAGAGGCCGATCGATTAGGAATTCCAACGGTTGATATTATAGGTCCAATGGTAGAGCAGATGCAAAAAAACTATAAGAGAAAACCGAGAGAAGAACCAGGATTAGTTCGTCAACTGGATGAAGATTATTTCAAAAAGGTGGAAGCGATTGAATTTGCCGTTAAATATGATGATGGCAGGGATCCACGTGGGATTTTGCGGGCAGATATTGTCCTTTTAGGTGTATCAAGGACATCGAAAACACCGTTATCTCAATATTTAGCGTTAAAACGTTTAAAGGTTGTGAACATCCCAATCGTACCGGAGGTTGAAGCACCAGAAGAATTGTTCCAAATTCCGAAAGAACGTATTTTTGCTTTGAAAATTACACCGGAAAAGCTTAACAATATTCGTAAGGAACGGTTAAAATCACTTGGTTTAAGTGATACGGCAAGCTATGCAAATATTGAGCGTATAAAAGAAGAACTTCATTATTTTAATAAACTAGTTGAAAAAATCGGCTGTGGAGTGATTGATGTCTCCAATAAAGCAGTTGAAGAAACAGCAAATGTCATTTTAAGTATTTATGGAAAGAAAATGCTGTAAAAAACCTCAGGAGTATCTGGCATTCATATGATAGCCGATACTTCTTGAGGTTTTTTTCTTTGCATCTAGAAATTGAAATAATTTTATATTACAATAAAAAATTGTGATTAAAATAAATATTTAGGTTTATACTTGACAATGAAAGAATAAACTATATTAGTAAGACTTACAAATAAAGCATATCTTTCGACAAAAATCAAAATAATAAAATAGTTTAAAGTAAGAAGGATTCTATGAAGGGATGTAGAATAAAGAAAGATGGTGAAAAGTTAGAAAGCATTTTGCAAAAACATTTTAAAAAATTTGTCGAAAATTGCAGGGAAATTGAATAGGGAGATAGAATTAATTATTATAGAAAGTAGAATAATGAAGTAGATGGTGATGTAAAATGGGAAATCGTATTCCCGAAGAAACCATTGAAGAAATTCGAAATAAAGTAGACATTGTTGATGTAATTAGTGAATATGTTCAGCTAAAAAAACAAGGTCGAAATTATTTTGGTCTATGTCCTTTTCATGGCGAAAAAACGCCTTCTTTTTCTGTTTCCGCGGAAAAGCAAATTTATCATTGTTTTGGTTGTGGTGCCGGTGGTAATGTCTTTTCATTTTTAATGAATATTGACAACTGCTCTTTTTTTGAGGCTGTATCTGCTTTAGCTACTAAATTACATATTAATCTTCCTATTAAAAGCGAAGCAGACTATGCTCCGGGGCAATCTCAAGACTATGCGGAAATGTTTCGGGCCCATGAGCTATTACAAAAATTGTACCATCATTTTCTAGTAAATACAAAAGAAGGTAGTGAAGCGCTTCAGTATTTACAGAAAAGGGGATTTACGGAGGAGGCCATTACTAGATTTCAAATAGGCTATGCACCGAATACTTGGGATGTGGCAGCAAGGTTTTTGGATAAAAGAGGATTTAATCTGTATGAAATGGATAAAGCTGGCCTTATTGCAAGAAGGGAAAGCGATGGGACGTATTTTGATCGGTTTCGCAATCGGATTATGTTCCCGATTTGGGACCATCAAGGCAGGACGATTGCTTTTGGTGGAAGAATTCTTTTTGAAGGGGAGCCGAAATACTTAAACAGCCCCGAAACGAGAATTTTCAATAAGAGTAAAACGTTATATGGATTGCATTTGGCGAGGGCGGAGATACGAAAAAAAGAGCAGATCATCTTGTTTGAAGGATATGTAGATGTTATTAGCGCGTATCTTGCAGGGGTAGAAAATGGGGTCGCTTCATTAGGCACATCGCTGACGGACGAACAGGCGCGAATCATTCGCCGAAATACAGGTAGCGTCGTCATTTGCTATGACGCGGATGACGCTGGAATAAACGCAGCTTACCGTGCGACAACAATTTTGACTAATGCTGGGTGCACCGTTCGGGTTGCAAAACTGCCAGAAGGTTATGATCCTGATGAATACATCCAAACGTATGGAAAAGAAAGTTTTCATAAGAAAGTTGTTGGAACAAGCCAACCATTGATGGCCTTTAAGCTTGATTTTTTAAAAAGAGGGAAAAATCTAAATGATGAAGGTGAACTTTTTGCTTATATAGAAGAAGTACTAGCGGAAATAAGCACCCTTCCAAAAGCGGTGGAAAGAGACCGCTATTTGAGGCAATTATCCGATGAATTTTCCATTTCCTTAGATGCTTTAAAAAGTGAGCAATATCAAATTTATAGAAGATTAAGAAAAAACAAGGATATTTCAGCTTTTAATCGAAATAATAATAACAACTACCCAAAGACAATAATTGCGAAAAAGAAACTTTTACCTGCTTATCATAATGCAGAAAGAATCATACTCGCCCATATGTTGAGGAATGAAGAAATCACTAATCAAATAAAGGAACAAATTGGTTGTTCCTTTAACATAGATGTTCATAATGCAATTGCTCTCTTTATTTATGGTTATTATGAAGAAGGAAATTCTCCAAGTATAGGGGCGATTCTGCAAAGGATTGAGGATGAAGAGCTTAAGAGAATTGTTTCTGAGTTAGCGATGTTAGACATCAATATTGATATTTCTGACGAGGAACTATCAGATTATGTGAAACAAGTGTTGAATTATCCAAATTGGTTAAAAATAAAAGAACTCGAAATAGAGAAGGTAGCGGCCGAGAAAGAGCAGGATTTTATCAAAGCAGCACAGCTTGCTATGAAGATGATCAAAATGAAAAAGGAATTGAAATAGTTGGAATTATTGGAAGGAGGGGAACTAATGGCTGAAAAAGGGGCTCATTCAAAAGAATTAGAGGCAGAGATTACGCTTGAGCAAGTAAAAGAATTAATTGTTGAACAAGGGAAAAAACGCGGGGTTATTTCATATGATGAAATAGCAGAACGTCTATCAGCTTTTGAGCTTGATTCAGACCAGATGGATGAATTTTATGAATACCTAGGTGATAAAGGTATCGATATCATTGGACACTCGGAAGATGATGGGGATGATCCTAGCTTTAATCAACTGGAAAAGGAAGAAGAATTTGATTTAAATGATCTTTCTGTTCCACCAGGAATTAAAATCAACGACCCTGTCCGTATGTATTTAAAAGAGATTGGTCGGGTTGATTTATTATCTGCAGAAGAAGAAATTGAGCTTGCGGAACGTATTGAAAAAGGTGATGAGGAGGCAAAACGCCGCCTTGCTGAAGCTAACTTAAGATTAGTCGTTAGTATCGCAAAAAGATATGTTGGTAGAGGAATGTTATTTCTTGATCTTATTCAGGAAGGAAATATGGGTCTAATCAAGGCTGTTGAAAAATTTGATCACCGTAAAGGTTTTAAATTTAGTACGTATGCAACATGGTGGATTAGACAGGCTATCACTAGGGCGATTGCTGACCAGGCAAGAACAATCCGCATCCCAGTTCATATGGTAGAAACAATTAATAAATTAATACGAGTGCAAAGACAATTATTACAAGATTTAGGACGTGAACCAACACCTGAAGAAATTGGCGAAGAAATGGATTTAACTCCAGAAAAGGTTCGTGAAATTTTAAAAATCGCCCAAGAACCCGTATCATTGGAAACACCGATTGGTGAAGAAGACGATTCGCATTTAGGTGACTTCATTGAAGACCAAGAAGCGACCTCACCATCAGACGCTGCTGCCTATGAATTATTAAAAGAACAGTTAGAAGATGTATTAGACACCTTAACTGATCGTGAAGAAAATGTCTTGCGTCTTCGTTTTGGCTTAGATGATGGCAGAACACGAACACTTGAAGAAGTTGGAAAAGTATTCGGTGTTACCCGTGAACGCATTCGTCAAATTGAAGCGAAAGCACTACGTAAGCTTCGTCATCCAAGCAGAAGTAAACGTCTAAAAGACTTTCTAGAATAAATTATAAGCCGATTATAGTTTACTTCATGTATAATGGAGTAAACTATTTTTTTTGAGGTGTCATAGATGGACAAGTCCAGAAAAAATATTGTTCTAAACGAGATTAAATATTGGAAAGAGCATCGCCTTTTACCTGAACAATATTGTGATTTTTTAATTTCATTATATACAGAAGGCTCTGAAGAAGAGCAGCGAGCTTTTGAAAGAAAATCACGTTCCTATTCTTATAAAAAGTTATTGGAGCAGCTGTTTTATACTTTTATACTGTTGCAGCTTGTAATCACACTTATTGTTATATATTTTACTGAAATATCGATTCATTTGCAAATCGGTTTATTTACAATTTTTGTTATTATAAGCTTTAGTAGTTTTGTTTACTTGTTTAAGAAAAAGCATTCATTTTTTCATATTGCTCTTATTATAGGGATTTTAATTCTATTCCTAGCATCTGTTCATCTTGTGTCTGTTGCTTTCTCTGCTAGGCAAATTGCAATTATTATTACAATTTTACTGAATTGTGGAATTTGGGCCTTCATTGGTTTTCGCTTGAATTTGAAGTATTTGATTATATCTGGAATTGCTGGGGCAGTTTTGCTACTAACATATCATTTTATGTAAGTATACTGATGTGAAAATTCTGTAAATTTTAACTTTTTGACAAATTATTTAATTATTTATTGTAAATCCAAAAAATTATTGCAAACTTAGTCAGAACCTCTTTCCGTAAACAATAATTTAAAGTAAAATAAGTAGTGTTGCATAAACTATGTGAAAATTGGACTACATACATAAGGAGGAAGAAAAATGAAGAACCCATTAGTACCATTTGCGCTTATTGCTGTTTTAGGTATCGTTATAATGGTAGGTGTTTCTTTCTGGGGTTTGAACAATGCTGATAAAATGTTAGCGGCTATGGATGAAAAGAAACAAGCTACACAACAAGAAGCAGCTGCACCAGATGCTAATGACCCAGAAGGAATGGTGAAAGCAAGCTGTGCTTCATGTCACGGCCAAAATTTAGAAGGTGGAGTTGGACCCGCGTTAGCTGATGTTGGTAGCCGCCTTTCTGCTGGAGACATTGAAAATATCATTAATAATGGCCAAAACGCAATGCCAGCAGGCCTTGTAGATGCTGAAAAAGCTAGCGCTATTGCTGCATGGTTAGCAGAGCAAAAATAATAACTATAAACACAAAAGCTTTCTATCGTAAAGGTAGAAAGCTTTTTTACTTTCCATTAAAATATGTTTATGATGGTACATAGAATATAATCGAAAGGTTTCATGGTGATATTGTGAACGAATTTGTTTTATCTGAAAGACTTAAAACAGTTGCAAGTGAAATCCCGTCAGGTGCGAAAATCGCCGATATTGGCTCGGATCATGCTTATCTTCCTTGTTATGCTGCGCTGCACGGACTTATTCGTTATGCGGTTGCCGGTGAGGTGAATGAAGGGCCATTTCGGTCTGCAAAAAATCAAGTTGAAAAACTGAATTTAAGTGATTGCATTAAAGTAAGAAAAGGCAATGGTTTAGAGGTCATTCAAAAAGGTGAAGTGAATGTGATTACGATTGCAGGCATGGGTGGCCCATTAATCAGCGAAATATTAGAAGCTGGGAAAGAAAAACTTACTGAAGTGGAGCTCTTAATTCTTCAGCCGAATATCGGGGCAAGAAGTATTAGAGTATGGCTAATTGAAAATGGCTGGGAATTAATAAAAGAACATATATTGGAAGAAGATAAAAAAATTTACGAGGTGTTAGTTGCCAAAAAAGGTGATCCATTGGCCCCTTATCATGGTGAAGCGAATAGGGAAGCAGCATTGTTACTAGGTCCCTTTTTGAAAAAAGAAAAGAATGAAGTGTTTAAGAGGAAATGGCAAGATGAGCTTTCAAAATGGAAAAAAATTATGAAGCAGCTTGAATTTGTCGCTGAAGAAAATAGAGAAACTGTTAAAAAGAAACTGGAACTCACTAAGAAGATTCAAATGGTTGAGGAGGTATTAAAAAATGAAATTTCCTAATGGGCAAGAGGTCATTCAAGTGTTTGAAACATTCGCACCGAAATCCCTTGCGATGGAAGGGGATAAAATCGGCTTACAAATTGGCACCTTAAATAAGCCAATAAAAAAAATAATGGTAACGCTAGATGTCCTCGAAAATGTAGTGGAGGAGGCAATTGATGAGCAAGTTGACTTAATCATCGCCCATCATCCTGTTATTTATAATCCGCTAAAAACCGTGATTACTGATAGTCCTGCTGGTCGAATTGTAGCTAAATGTTTAAAACATGATATTGCTGTTTATGCTGCCCATACGAACTTAGATGTTGCAAATGGTGGTGTTAATGATCTTTTGGCGGAAGCACTTGGTCTCGAAAATATTGAATTGTTAGTACCTACATATGAGGATAGATTAAAAAAGCTTGCTGTTTATGTTCCTGAAGACCAAGCTGATGAGTTGCGAAATGCTTTAGGTAAGGCAGGAGCAGGTAATATCGGCAACTATAGTCATTGTACATTTAATTCGGTAGGAACAGGCACTTTTCTACCAAATGATGGAGCCAATCCGTTTATTGGTGAGCAGGGAAGATTAGAGCATGTTGCCGAAATTAAAATGGAGTCGATTTTTCCCGCCTCAATCCAAAACAAGGTCGTTAGTGCTTTATTGAAAGCCCATCCTTATGAAGAACCTGCATATGATATTTATCCGCTAGATAATAAGGGGCAGTCTTTAGGGTTAGGTCGAATTGGTTATTTAAACAAAGAAATGACATTAAAAGAATTTGCGGAGTATGTAAAAGTAGCTTTAGATGTAGAGGGCGTTCGTGTTGTTGGTGATTTACATTCGAAGGTACGAAAGGTCGCAGTTTTAGGTGGGGATGGCAATAAATTTTGGTCAAGAGCCAAATTTAAAGGAGCAGATGTATATGTAACAGGTGACATCTATTACCATGTTGCTCATGATGCGATGATGGAAGGTTTGAATATGGTTGACCCAGGCCATAATGTCGAAAAAGTGATGAAACAAGGTGTAGAGCGGTATTTGCAAGCATTTATTGCTGAAAAAAAATATGATACAAAAATCATAACGTCACAAATTCATACGGATCCGTTTCGATTTTTGTAATCAATAAAAACAATTGCTGAAAGTAAAAGTGTAAAAAAGACATCGAAATTTGCATTAAGTACAAATTTTGATGTCTTTTTAGTATGTCCTTATATCGAATGGATGGTATTATTTATTACTTTTCTGAATATTAACATATATTTGTTGATGAATTTAGTTTGTTAATATATAATGCTTTATGTGAATACATTGGGTATTTAAACCAAAAAATGAATTATATTACAATTTGGCATTACAGACTAAGAAAAACGTAATTTGATGGGAGTGTGAATGGTGTCGGTAAAAATAAAGAAAAACTGTTGGTGTTTTTATAAGGCTTGATATGTATTATTATATTGGTTTGCGGTGTAATGGGTATTGAATATTATAAAACTACACGTGATTTATATATTGTTTCTGATAGGTATCCCCAAAACCATTTATTTTAGTGCTAATATATGCTGTTATAATAAAACTTCTTATTGCAAAAACCGTTTATTTTATTATTTTTTGGAGAATGATTTGTTATTTTTGAAAGGAGAAAAAAATGAAATCAATTTTTAGATGTATTAATAAAATAGTAATTGTAAGTTGTTTAATTATCTCGGTGGCATCCCCTATGGTTACAGGCACAGTTTATGCTTCCCAAGAATTAAACACTCAAAATAAACAAATAAATATCAATCTGATGGAAGAGGCTTTATTAATAAGTGCTGATATTTATGACTCTTTGGGATATCTAGGTATATCTGGAGATGATGTCGAGGCACTTATGGAGTTGCCAGAAAAAGATGATCAATTTTATGAAGATTTAACAGAATTCGGATTACCAATAGAAATAACTTCAAGAAATATTGTGCCATTTAATATTCCAGTAAACCCACCTTCAGATGCACAAGAACAAGCTAGAAGAATGGCGTATGTTACTGGTGTTGCACAACGCACCTTTGATGGTGATATTAATTCAGAAGCATTTAAAAAAGAGGTTGTATATTTATATTTATCACATTATACAGATAACCCTTATTATCCAAACTTTACTAATGCATATTGTGATATATTAGTTGCTGAAGATCGACGTGTATATGAAAATTATATTTCTTTTGGAACAGCCGCACGTGCAGCGAATAGTATGATGAATGCACTTGCATATTTTATAAGTTCGAGTATGAGTATTCAGTCGATTATAGAAGATTTAAATAATAAGAGATTGATGATTTTGTTTTTGAAAGATGATATTGACTCTTTTTTTGATAATTCAGAACAGGCTGTTGAATATGGAGAAAAATTCATAAATTCTTTTTTCCAACATTATAATAATGAAGAAACTGCCGAAGAATTAGTTGCGAAAATAAATCAAGACTTAGAATTAGAAATAAATTATGATAAGCACTTAACAGAATTATATTTTGGTGCAATCAGATACATTATTGGTGGTAGAAATCCAGTTCCTACAATATTAGTCGGACAAGCTACAGCATATTTTAATGCTGCAAAGGATTTTTATGATAAAGTTGCAATTTCCGCTTTACAGTATACAACAAGTTTAAGAATTGCTATGCGTTTTGATGAATTTTGGCACTAAGAGGGGATTTTAGATGATTGAAAAAAACATACCACCACACTTAGTGACATTATATAGACTGTTATGGGTTATCATAATTGTAAGTGGTTTACTTGGAACGTTTTTTGCCTTTGAAAATGTAGAGGGCCATACAAGATTAAGATTCGTTACTAGACCCTTTACTATACTCTTTATATATGGTTTTCTAATAAGGTATTTTCTTATAAGAAAGGAAAGTATTTTCTTAAAAGCAATTAGTATATTTTTGATGATAGTTATTTTTTTAAAGTTGCTTTTATATGGGAAAAGTCATTTTATCGAAGAATATGATAATAGTGCTTGCTATTTAATGTTTACCATAGAGTGTTTCTCTGTAACCCTTTTTGGCATATTTGGAAACATCAGTAGGTTTATCGGTGAAGTTTTTAAAAAAGGGATTTGGTAGTAGTTTAATTAATACAATATGTTCATATAAAGAATTAAAAGAGGAAAATTCAAGGTATTTAGCCGATGAAAATTCCTCTTTTACGGATAGTAAATTTGAATTACTGTAAATTAGATGTAGGTTTTATTTTTGGTAAAATTTTGTTTAAAGTAACACTCCGCTTAATTTTCCATGTTGCTTCATCATTCGGATTAAATTGCTCCAAAAAGGCAATGACCTCTTTCGTAATCGGTGTTGGTGTCGAAGCACCTGCTGTAACCGCCACTTTATTAATATTCTTCAACCAATTAATATCAATTTCAGAAACGTCGGCAATTCGGTATGCATTTGTACCGGCAATTTCCTCAGATACTTGTGCTAAGCGGTTAGAATTATTGCTTCGTGGGTCGCCAACAACAATCGTAAGGTCTGCTTCTTTTGCTTGTTCTGCTACGGCTTCTTGACGCACTTGTGTAGCCATACAAATTTCATTATGGACCTCGGCGTGAGGATATTTTTCTTTTACTTTTTTTATTAAATCAGCAACATCCCACTGGCTCATTGTTGTTTGGTTTGTGACGACAATTTTATCAGCGGTAATTTGGAGTTTTTCAAGATCATCTTCATTTTCAATTAAATGAACGATATCTGGTGCAACACCTACTGCGCCTTCCGGTTCAGGGTGTCCCTTTTTACCGACATAAATAACCTCATAGCCTTTCTCTTTTACGCTGCGTATAAGGTCATGTGTCCTTGTAACATCTGGGCAAGTGGCATCCAACACAGTAAGTCCCCTATCTTTGGCGATTTGAATGACTTCTGGGGAAGTACCATGTGCGGTGAATATAACAGTTCCCTCAGTTATTTCTTCAAGAAGTTCTTTCCGTGTTTTCCCTTTTATATCTAAAGTTTTAATATTTTCTTGCTCAAAAGCCTCCGTAACATGTTGATTGTGGACAATCATTCCTAATATATATATAGGCCTTGGTAAGCTTTTATCAAGTGCAGCATTTTGGGCAATCACCATTGCATCAACAACACCATGACAATACCCTCTAGGTGCAATTTTTAATACCTCCATTTGACCCCTCCTCCCGTCTCAATTATATGATAGAAAAAGAGGAAATACAAAGGAAAGTCCTAGATATAAAGCTTTGGCTTTGAAGGTTTACTTTTATTTTCAGCCCGTTCGCCTTTGATTTCATCAAAGTCAGGTAGTTCATTATCTTCTTCTAGTTCTAGTGTATCCCCCTTTTTTTTAACAGTTTTGTTGGTTTTGCTTGTGTTATTTGACTTCTGTGTTTTATTTTTTTGCCCAGTTGGTTCTTTCGAAATTTCATCATTCGTTTCTTCATTGTTTTCCCCACTAGAATTGTCATCTTCGTTATCTGAACCCGAGCTGTTTAATGAACGCAAGATTTTAAACATCGCTGGCATATTTTTAATAAATGGACCATATTGCTGCACCATTGGCCCTACCTGCTGGGCAAGCCCCATTACTCTTTGGACATTATTTAATATTCCGGTTAAACCGCCTGAAGTATTTGCCAAACCAGTCGTCAAGCCTGCAGGGACTGCGCCGCCTCCGCCACCCAATAATTGTCCGGCAACACCTGGATTAATCCCTGAAGCTATTCCGGGATTGAATCCAGAAGTCATCCCTGGACCGAATGCGCCACGGGCAAGCCCGGCGCCCGGGAACCCTTGGATATTAGTAGGTACACTTCCGCCCCCGCCCCCCATCAGCCTCGAAAGCAAGCCCCTGAATCCTCCCACTTGTGGAACAGGATTAGGCATGGCCCCTCGCATAAATGGGGCCCCCATCGGTTGTTGCATTGGCATTTGCATCGGTAATCCGCCTAGTCTATTTGGAAACATTGTCCTCCTCCTTTCTGAAAAAAATCGAAAATATCATCTCATTGTTAAAGTATGCTGCATTTTGACCAAGGTGTTATCCAACTAGAAGAATGGGTGTTACCCCTTATTGGAGTGCAATTGGCTATTTCATGCAATTTCCCTTATACTAGGAAGATGAAACAAATAGGAAATTGACATACAAGGGGAATTTACAATGGAAAATTCAGCATTTAGTCGGTTTGAGTTCAAGCCATTTCTTTTAGAAGCAATTGACAGTATTGGTTTTAGAGAGCCAACTGAAATTCAGGAACGGATTATCCCTTCAATCCAAAAAGGCGAAAGTGCCATTGGGCAATCACAAACAGGAACAGGCAAAACACATGCTTATTTGCTGCCGGTTGTGGACAGTATCGAGCCGGCAAAGGAACAAGTACAAGCAGTTATAACGGCGCCTACAAGAGAGCTGGCTACACAAATTTACGACGAATTAATAAAACTTACGAAGTTTTGTCCGGAAAATGAAAGGATAACAGCGAAGCTTTTTATTGGTGGGACTGATAAGCAGCGGACAATCGAAAAGTTAAAAGCACAGCCACATATTGTTGTTGGTACACCAGGAAGAATTAATGACCTTGTGAAAGAGCAGGCTTTATTTGTTCATACAACCAATATTCTTGTTGTTGATGAAGCGGATTTAATGCTTGATATGGGCTTCATTAATGAAGTTGACCAAATTGCTGGAAAAATGGGACAAGATTTACAAATTCTCGTTTTTTCAGCAACAATACCGGAAAAATTAAAGCCATTTTTAAAAAAGTATTTAGAGAATCCAACCTTTACACATGTAGCACCAAAGCAAATTGCTGCTGAAAAAATTGAACATTGGTTGATTCCATTGCGCCATCGCAATAAAGTTGATGTAGTCTTTGAAATGGCTATACAATTTAACCCGTATTTAGCGCTTATTTTTACGAACACAAAAAAAATGGCTGATGAAGTAGCTGATGGCCTCCTTGAAAAAGGCTTAAAAGTTGGACGAATCCATGGGGATTTAACGCCGCGTGAACGAAAAAAGATGATGAAGCAAATCAAGGATTTAGAGTACCAATATATTGTTGCTACCGATTTAGCTGCCAGAGGTATTGATATTGAAGGTGTTAGCCATGTTATTAACTATGAACTACCGACGGATTTAGATTTTTATATCCATCGTGTTGGTAGAACGGCAAGGGCGGGTCATTCAGGGATAGCCGCCACCATTTATGAATTGAGCAATCAAGATGCATTAGTTAGACTTGAGAAAATGGGAATTGAATTTAAGCATGTTGATTTAAGGGATGAAGAATGGGTTGATTTAGGCCCAAGGGATAAACGAAACGAACGAAAAAGGACGATTCAAGAGCCTGAAAAACTAGCTCATAAAGTCATCAAAAAGTCTAAAGAAGTTAAACCTGGCTATAAAAAGAAAAGAAAACAGGAAATTGAAAAATTTATTAGAAAAGAAAAAAGAAAAACGAGAAATCAAAAATAGAGGGAGAAGGGATTATGTTAAAAATTGGTTCACACGTTTCAATGAATGGGAAAAAAATGCTCCTTGCAGCAAGTGAAGAAGCAGTATCCTATGGTGCCAATACATTTATGGTATATACAGGTGCTCCACAAAATACGAGGAGAAAACCGATTGAAGAATTAAATATTGAAGCTGGCTTACAGCATATGAAAGAACATGGGATTGAGGAAATTATTGTTCATGCCCCATACATTATTAATATTGGAAATTCCGAAAATCCAGCGACCTTTGAACTTGGCGTAAACTTTTTGCGTACTGAAATTGAACGGACAGCAGCAATTGGGTCGAAGCAAATTGTTCTCCATCCTGGTGCCCATGTTGGCGCTGGCCCTGAAAAAGGAATTCAAAAAATTATTGAGGGCTTAAATGAGGTGCTGACAAAAGAGCAGACGGTGCAAATTGCTCTTGAAACAATGGCAGGGAAAGGCTCAGAATGCGGTCGTTCCTTTGAAGAATTGGCGCAAATTATTGATGGTGTTATCCACAACGACAGGCTTTCCGTTTGTTTCGATACTTGTCATACCCATGATTCAGGTTATGATATTGTCAATGATTTTGACGGTGTGTTAGCGGAATTTGATCGCATCATTGGCATTGAGCGGATTAAGGTGCTTCATATTAATGATAGCAAAAATGAACGTGGTGCGAGAAAAGACCGCCATGAGAATATTGGCTTTGGGAAAATTGGTTTTAAAGCATTAAATTATATTATCCATCATCCCCAACTTAAGGAAATTCCAAAGATTCTTGAAACGCCATATGTCGGTGAAGATAAAAAGAATCAAAAACCACCATATCGTTTTGAAATTGCGATGCTAAAAGAGCAACAATTTGATGAAAAGCTTTTAGAAAAAATTATCAATCAATAAAAAAACTCCATCAGCCGATTATTACTCCCTAAAGTATAATCGGCTGAGTGTATTTATTTTGTTTACCTATTTTTTAAACTGCCTCAGTAGCTCATTGGCTTTTTTAGCAAGATTCATATTAACTTCCTTGCCAATTTTTTTTATAATTTGCCGATGCTGTTCATCATTATCAATGCTAATACTTTTTTCCGCCTTCAAAATGCCAATTATTTTGGCTGCCTCCCCAGAAGATAAGCTGACGTTATAGTTTTGCGCATGTTTTAATAACTCATCAACAGTGATTGTTTTTAATTTTTGATTAATAAACTGTTGAATAAATGGATTCATCTCGTACCCCCCCACTATTTGAAGTTCAATTACTTACATCATATGAACGAGGGTTTGAGAGGTTCTAACCAAAAATGATAAAGATTGTCATTAATGATTCCTTACGAGGAGGTCCATAATAATAATGCTCCTCTATTTATGAAAGTGAGGGATTCTAGGTGGTTGAAGAAATGTTTAACGAAGAAAAAAATTCTCAAGATATAAGAGAGAGAAATGACTGGGCGACAACAGAGTCTGATTTTACTGAAGAAACGGCAGCAGAGATTGCACCTAATCCAGGCATTGCAGGGGGATTTACAGGCGATGCCGACCGAGTACGTGCTTTTGACAGACCAACGAAGGAAGAGGGCGCTGGTGCTAAAGGTATGGGGGCCATTGCGTTAATATTATCAATATTATCGCTATTTTACGCACCAGTTTTATTAGGTGCGGCAGGGATTATTGTTGGCTTTATTGTACGCCGTAGAGGAGCTAATGCTCTTGGAAATTGGGCGATTGGAATTGGGGTCGTATCGTTGATTATCGGGTTATTTATTGCACCGTTTTTTTAATAAATAGTGATTAGATAAATTTAAAAATAATGGCTCAAAAAGGGGTCAGATTCCACCATTAGATATAGTATCCAATGTGGGGAATCAGCCCCTGTTGAGTCAGATTTCACTTTTCAATATTTTAGTTTTGCTTTAGATAATATTCTTCCGCTAGGATGTCAACCTCTTTTTTTAGTTCTTCAACGAGCTGATCTTCAGGTACTTTTCTGATAATTTCTCCGTGGCGGAATAACAAACCTTCACCTCGTGCTCCAGCTATGCCGATATCAGCTTCTCTAGCTTCGCCAGGACCGTTAACGGCACAACCAAGAACGGCTACTTTGATTGGTGCTTTAATTTTGGCAATGTACTCCTCAATCTCATTGGCAATGCTTATTAAGTCAATTTCAATTCTTCCACAAGTTGGGCAGGAAATGAGGGTGGCAGCATTGGCAGCCAAGCCAAATGTTTTAAGTAATTCTCTAGCTACTTTTATTTCCTCAACTGGGTCAGCACTTAATGAGATGCGGATTGTGTTTCCAATGCCTTTACTTAAAATAGCACCTAAGCCAGCTGCACTTTTTACAGTACCCGCAAAAAGGGTTCCAGATTCAGTAATCCCCAAATGTAATGGATAATCAAAAGCCTTCGATGCCTTTTCATAAGCCTCAATTGCTAAGTTTACATCGGAAGCTTTAAGGGAAACGATAATATTGTGGAAATCAAGGTCTTCCAAAATTTTGATATGATGAATAGCACTTTCCACCATGCCATCAGCGGTAGGATATCCATATTTATCTAAAATTCGTTTTTCAAGGGAACCGGCATTTACGCCAATACGGATAGGAACACCCCTTTCTTTAGCTGCATTTACCACCGCTTCGACCTTTTCGCGCTTGCCAATATTCCCTGGATTAATTCTAATTTTATCAGCGCCGCCTTCAATCGCTTTTAAGGCAAGGCGATAATCAAAATGGATATCGACAACAAGTGGAATATTAATTTGTTTTTTTATTTCACGAATAGCGTCTGCCGCTCTTTCATCTGGGCAGGCAACACGAACAATTTGACAACCAGCTTCTTCTAAACGGTTTATTTGGGCAACTGTTGCATCAACATCGTGTGTTTTCGTTGTAGTCATACTTTGGATAACTACTTCATTGTTTCCGCCAATTGTTAAGTTTCCCACTTTAATTGGACGGGTTTTAGTACGATGTGTTATTTCACTCATGCGAAAAATCGCTCCTTCATAATAATATACTTATCTATTGTATCAATGGGACGAAAAAAATGACAAGTTTTTTCGTTTAGTGGAGCTATTCTTCGATTTCTTTATAGACAGGAAACTTATATACTTTGCCAATTTGAATCATCTCTGGTTCAGTTTTTGGATTCAAAATTTGAAAGTCTTCAATTAATTGGGAGATTGATACAGGAACGGGCCCACCTTGAATTTGTTCGACTATCGTTAATACCGTTTGCCCGGCAGCTACTTTTACCTCTTGAAAATAAAGTTGTTCACCGTTCTTCGTTTTCGACATCGTTTCGTTTGTTTTCTCTATCTTTTCTTCTTTTACGGTAGCATTGTCAATCTTTTTCCCTGTTTCTTTCCCTTGTAGTAAAACAATCGAAGTTGGCTTACTTAAAACTCCTGCACTTAAATCATAATAGATTACATACGTCACAAATATAAATAATAAAGTTATAAATAATCTTTTCATATTTTTCACCGTCTTTTGTTTTACTACACTTTATGCTTGTCCGTGAAAGAATATGAAATATTTAAACTGAAATTTACTAAAAAAATAGCCGCCTATTCGGGCGGCTGTTCAGTAGTTTCAATTGGAGCCTTCGCTTTTGGAATTTCAACGATGATTAAATATAAGACAATGCTTGCTGTGGCCCAGTAGAGTAAAAAAGCAAAAGGAATGATGATTTTTAAAGCATTTGTTATGGCAAAAAAGATAGTTGGTATTGTTACTGCATAGGCAGAAAGAATCCACAGACTATTATAACGAAGCTTTCGGCTTGTTTGCTTGGAAAGCATTAGCCCGATAAGTGCTAGAACTGAGATACCGATGAATTTCAAACATGTTTGAAACAAGTAAATGAGTAAAAAAATCATTGGTAGAATGACGTAAAAAAGGGATTTAAATTTGGCTATAAAATTAATGACTGTATTTTTGTTTATTGAAATATCTCCAAAATTGGAGTAAGGTAGTTGTTGTTTTTCGGACTCACTTATAATAATCGCTTCTTTTTTTAATAAACCAATGGCATTAGAATATTTAGAAACATCATTAGCGGTTATTTGTCCTGTTGTATCAAAAATAAATGTAAATTCATTGTTTTCTTGAATAATAGGTGAATCAAGCTCTGATGTAAGTGTTCCTTTTTTTAGCTCAAAGTTAGGTAGCTCATTCATGACCTTTTCATTTGTAATCTCTGTCCACTTTAAAAAGTCGTTTCCTAGTGAAATGCCAACGATCACAGTAGAGATGAACATTAACAGAAAAACATAGCCAATCGTTTTGCCTACTCCTTGAAAACGAAATAAGGCTACGTCTTTTGGAGAATAGATGCTTTTAAGAAATTGCTGAAATATATTCATATGTTTTATAGCACTTCCTTTCATCGCTATCTTAATACATTCCTTCCAAAAGATACAAGTGAAATTATAATTGAGTTTTTATTTTTTTAGTGGTATATTATTTGGGCAGTTAATTTTATTGCTATATCTTATAAAGATGTTTTCATAAATAGAGTTGACAGTATGATGGTTGTTTGATATAGTAAAAAATGTCGCTAAAACATTCCACAGTAGCTCAGTGGTAGAGCTATCGGCTGTTAACCGATCGGTCGCAGGTTCGAATCCTGCCTGTGGAGCCATAATCATGGCGGTGTAGCTCAGCTGGCTAGAGCGTACGGTTCATACCCGTAAGGTCGGGGGTTCGATCCCCTCCGCCGCTATTCTTTTAATCAAATGAATTGGCGACTGTGGCGAAGTGGTTAACGCACCGGATTGTGGCTCCGGCATTCGTGGGTTCGATTCCCATCAGTCGCCCCATAATATAAATTTATCATGAAGGACCCTTAGCTCAGCTGGTTAGAGCTATCGGCTCATAACCGATCGGTCGCAGGTTCGAGTCCTGCAGGGTCCACCATTTCAAAATTTGTTTAGCTTACGGAGGAATACCCAAGTCCGGCTGAAGGGATCGGTCTTGAAAACCGACAGGCGGGTTAAACCGTGCGGGGGTTCGAATCCCTCTTCCTCCGCCATTAAAATTACAGGCATAAAAATTATTTATACTATCGCGGGGTGGAGCAGTCTGGTAGCTCGTCGGGCTCATAACCCGAAGGTCGTAGGTTCAAATCCTGCCCCCGCAACCAATACATATTTGGCTTTAAAGTACAATACTATTATGGCTCGATAGCTCAGTCGGTAGAGCAACGAGCAAGGCTTCCATGAATAAGCTACGAGTTGTCCCGACGCATACACTTCCAAGAATAAGCTAGTAGAGGAAGGGACAGAGGTTCACACTAATCAAAATTAAAAGTACAATACTATTATGGCTCGATAGCTCAGTCGGTAGAGCAGAGGACTGAAAATCCTCGTGTCGGCAGTTCGATTCTGTCTCGAGCCACTCAAAAAAAGCACTCATTAAATGGGTGCTTTTTTTGCATATGGAGGAGAATAATATTCTTAACAAAAAAATGATGTAACATTTACAATTGCTTAATACTCAAGTGTTAAAATTTTCATTAATAGGGTGGGGATTATTAGAAAAATAAATGGGGGATCAGGTTTGAAAATAGTGTTTAATCGTCTTAGTTTACAAAGTAGATTACTGCTAATTTTTATTACATTGTTTGTTGTAACGATTAATATCTTTGGGTTTACTTTATACAGTAAAGCTAAGAATACAACGATTCAAATAACAGAGGATCGTTTAGTTCGTGAAGTCGAAATCATGTCATATATTGTGAAGAATTTAAAATTTGTATATATAAGTGATAAGGAATATTTTTTACAACAAGTAGAAATGAGCGTTCGTGATCAACAACGTCAATTAAAAGAGGACGGCATAAATTCTGAAATTTATTATATTCAAAATGAAAAAGTAACTCCATTTCAAGTTAGTCGAAATGCAAAGATAACCTTCCCAGACCCATTAATAAACAAAATAAATAAAGTAGGCAATGGTGTATTTCATGAAAAGCTTGCAGGGGAGGATTATACCATTTCGGTACAAAAGATAAACGAAATTAATGGGAACTACGTTTTATTAGTGCCTACTACATCATTTTTAGGACCTGTAACGCAAATGCATACTTTTATTATTGCGTTAGTAATCATCTCCTTTTTTATCTCTACTTTCCTAATTATTTTATTTGTTAGAAGTATTACAAAACCACTTAAAAAATTACAGGAGACGATGAGAGAAGTACGGGAAGGGAATTTGAATAAGGCTATTTCAGTTGAAACGACAATCCCCGAAATTACTTCTTTGAATAAAAGTTTTAATATGATGGTTGATCAAATGAGAACAGTTATTCATGAAATAAATCAAACGACATCAGAGCTAGAAAATACTGGTGAAGATTTAAGTCATTCATCAAGGGAGGCATTGGCATTTAGTCGGAAGTTGATTGAAGATATTAATGTTGTAAAGGTAGCAGCAGAACAAACGGCGATTAGTTCGGAGCATAGCGTAGATGATTTTAATAGCATGAAAGGTAAAATTGAATTGCTCATCCGCAATATGAATAAAGTTTTTAGTAGTTCTGAGGATATGAATCATTCTGCCGAAGTGGGCGATCAAAATATTACGGAATTAATTGAAACTATAACATTATTTGACACAGATTTTGAGTATATGACAGGAACAATTAAAGAGGTGAAAAATCATTCTTTTGCCATTGCGAATCTAGTAGGCTTAATTCAAGGCGTTGCAGATCAAACGAAGCTTTTAGCATTAAATGCTGCGATTGAAGCTGCAAGAGCTGGTGAAGCAGGGAAAGGCTTTGCGGTTGTAGCAAATGAAGTACGTAAACTTGCGGAGCAATCGACAAAGGCAGCGGTAGAAATAACCCAATCAATTTCTCATATGGAAGATGTTACAATGAAAGCAACAAAAGAATTTGATCAAATTCTTTTAAAAATAAAGGAGACTTTACATATTGCGAGTAAATCGAAAGTATCTTTTGATGAACTAATGGATGAAATCGGTAAAGTTATTGTAAAAATACAAAATATGCAAGGAGAACTCACTAATCTTCAACGAATTTTACCTGAACTTGAACAAACAACAGTTGGGATTGTCTCTGTATCGCAAGAAACACTCTCCAGTTCAGAACAAATGCTTGCTACAAGTGACGGTCAAATTAACCAGATGGAGAGAACACACCAAATTGGTTTATTGTTAAAAGATTTATCGTATTCATTGTCCTCTAAAACGAAAAGATTTACTGTTTAATGTTGTTCAAAAATTCATTAAGATGTATAAAATCTTTGCCATTGGATAAATTATACATGTTGTAAGAAATTTCGAGAGTTTAAAATTGAAAAATGAAGAAATAAGTGGTAATGTAACAAGTAAGAACAACTTTTTTAAACTAAAAGGTATAAAAAGTATTGAATTAAAAACACTTTAACAAGAAAAATAGGAGGAGATTTAATAATGGCAAAATTTGAATTACCACAATTACCTTATGCGTATGATGCGCTTGAACCACATATTGATGCAAGAACGATGGAAATCCACCACACGAAACATCACAACACATATGTAACAAATTTAAACAACGCTCTTGAAGGTAACGAAGAGCTTTTAAACAAATCAGTTGAAGAAGTTATTTCTAATCTTGATGCTGTTCCTGAAGCTGCTCGTACTGCAGTTCGAAACAATGGTGGCGGTCATGCGAACCATACATTATTTTGGACAGTTATGAGCCCTAATGGCGGTGGCGCTCCGACTGGTGAGCTTGCTGACGCTATTACACAAAAATTCGGCAGCTTTGATGCATTCAAAGAAGAGTTTGCTAAAGCAGCTGCAACTCGCTTCGGTTCAGGTTGGGCATGGTTAGCAGTGAATAATGGTCAACTAGAAGTGACTAGCACACCAAACCAAGATTCTCCATTAATGGAAGGCAAAACGCCAATTCTTGGCTTAGACGTTTGGGAGCATGCATACTACCTGAACTATCAAAATCGTCGCCCAGACTATATTAGCGCATTTTGGAATGTAGTAAATTGGGAAGAAGTAACAAATCGTTACAACGCTGCAAAATAATATAGCATCATTAAGCGGAAGTCAGTATTACATACTGGCTTCTTTTTTTGTGGTGCGCTTTGCATAGAAGATTAATCTTTTAATCCGCAGCCCGTGATGAATTTATTTACATAAATTTTACAAACCTTACACAATAGATTTACAAGGGATTGTTATTTTTAATTTAAGTAAATGTACTATATTCAAAGGAGCTGTACTTGGAATGACAGCAGTAATCACAACAACTACTATTGCAAATCCTTGTTATTATAATAATCGGGAATTAAGTTGGCTAGATTTTAATGTAAGAGTATTACAGGAGGCTATTGATAGCAGGAATGCATTGCTAGAGAGGTGCAAATTTTTAGCAATCACTAGCTCAAACCTCGATGAATTCTTCATGGTTCGTGTTGCTGGTCTGCTTGATCAAGTTAAGGCTGGTTTTAATCGTCCCGAAAATAAAGCAGGTTTAAAGCCAATAGAACAGTTAGAGGCAATCTCAAAGGTTACACATAAATTAATTGAAAAACAAGACCAAACCTATTTGCAAATGTTATCTCCATTATTAGCAGACGAAGGGGTAGAAATCATCCCCATATATAACATAACCGATGCTGAACAAATATTTCTGGAAAAACATTTTGATGAGAACATATTTCCTGTGTTAACACCAATGGCCGTCGATGCCTATCGCCCTTTCCCAATGCTTGCCAATAAATCATTAAATTTAGCCATTCTTCTAGAAGACAAGGAAGAAAATAATTGTTTAGAACCACTTAATGGAAAATTAACAATTGTTCAAGTTCCATCAGTACTTAAACGTTACATAGAATTATCAAATGCAGCTGGAAAAAGAACATTTGTCCTATTAGAACAAGTGATTTCTTTGTTTATCAAGAAATTATTTAAAGGATATAAAGTAAAGTCTGTCACTGCTTTTCGAATAACAAGAAATGCTGACTTAACAATTCATGAGGATGAAGCCGAAGATTTATTAACAGAAATCGAAGAGGAATTAAAGAAGCGTAAGTGGGGCGCTCCAGTTAGGCTTGAAGTACAAGAACAACAGCATAATAAATTGGTTGTAGATTATTTAATTGAAGAGCTTGAAATCACTAAAAAGGATGTTTATTATGTGCAAGCTCCACTAGATTTAACGTTTCTATTTTCTTTTTACAAAACGATAGAGACAACACATGCACAGCTGATGGAACAAACATTCCTACCACAAATTCCGATTGATCTCATAGGTGAAAAAAATATTTTTGATACAGCACTTGAGCAGGATATCTTATTGCATCATCCCTTTGAGTCGTTTGAACCTATTGATGAATTTCTGTCTCAGGCTGCTGTAGATCCAGATGTCTTGGCGATCAAGCAAACCCTTTACCGAGTCAGCGGTGATTCGGAAATCATCAAAAGCTTAAAGCGTGCCGCTGAAAATGGCAAGCAGGTTACTGTTTTAGTTGAATTGAAGGCTAGATTTGATGAACAAAATAATGTCCATTGGGCGAAGGAATTAGAAAAAGCCGGCTGCCATGTCATTTATGGAATGACGTATTTAAAAACTCACAGCAAAATTACGCTGATTGTTCGTCAAAAGGCAGGTAAAATTGAGAGATTTGTTCATCTGGGCACAGGTAACTATAATGGTGTAACAGCTAGAATCTATACAGATTTAGGGCTCATTACAACTGATGAACAAATTGGGATTGACGCGACGAACTTTTTCAATTACTTAAGCGGAAATATGGAGAAACCTGAATTTCTTCAATTGATAGTAGCTCCCTACGATATTAGAAATAAATTTATAGAATTAATCGACCAAGAGATTGAATTTCATAAACAATTTGGAAATGGATATATTATTGCAAAAATGAATTCTCTATCAGACAAAAAACTAATCATGAAGCTCTACGAAGCATCCATTGCAGGAGTTAAGATTAATTTAATAGTGCGGGGAATTTGTTGCTTACGTCCTGGGATAGCTGGTGTAAGTGAGAATATTAAAGTAAGGAGTATCATTGGCAGGTTTTTGGAACACAGTCGGATTTATTATTTTCATCACAATGGTGAAAAAAAGGTCTATTTATCCTCTGCCGATATGATGACACGCAATATGGAAAATAGGGTAGAAATTTTGTTCCCTATTTTGAAAAAACATTTAAAAATTCGAATTTTTAAATGGCTTGACATCATGTTAACAGATAATGTAAAAGCACGTGAACAAGATTCATTTGGTCAATACCATTATGTACAACAAGAGCCTAATGAATTAGCAATTAATAGCCAACAAATTTTATGTGAATTAGCAAATAATACGATGTATTTACAAGAAAATAAAAAAGCCATATTAATGGATTTTAAGGAGAAACTAGTTGAATTCGGTCAATCATCAATTGGAGGGTTAAAGAAAATTAAAGCTATTCAAAAGCTTTAAATAACCTTATTGGGGATTGTTAACCACACCCTTTTAGAAAAGTCAGTCTCGAAACTCCATCCTTAATTGATGGGAAATTTTACAATTCTTTAAATCCTTTTTAATAAACAATTAATATTCATACCATATAGTAAGTCTAGAACTAAATTAGGTTAAATTCTATCTAAGAAAGAGGGTTTTTATGATAATAATTAAGGAACTCACAAAGTCAAAGGATTTATTAGTATTAATATTCCAAATTATTTTAAATTCTTCTTTAACTTTGTTAGCCTTCATCCTTGCTTATCTTATGATTATGGAAATAAAGGATATTGTTGTTTTTATAGCTTTAGAGAAAGATGCATCTTTCAAAGAATTTTTAGAAAAGATCCTGGTCTTTTTCCTATATTTTGAGTTTATAGCATTAATTGTTAAATACTTTAAGGAACATTATCATTTTCCATTGCGGTATTTCATGTATATAGGTATTACAGCCATGCTTCGAGTCATTATTATAGATCATGACAATGCCAATGATACCCTATTATTTTCCCTAACTATATTAGTTTTAGTAATTGGATATATCATTATTAAGGCTATTCCGCGTATTACTGATAATTGAGTAAGTGTAGTAGTAAAAAAATAAATTTGGGGGGATTAATAATGAAAATAAGTATAAGGAAAACAATGCTTATGCTGATACTTTACTCAATAATCACAGGATAATTAAACTCAAATTTTGCGCCATTTGAGACAAATGTACTAAGATAAACAATATTCCCTATAAATTTAAAGCAGGTGCAAAAATGATAGGAAATGAGACGGATAGAGGATTTAAGGCCTTTGTAGAAATCCTCCTTGTTTCAACCAAGCTTGGATTGTCCTCATTTGGTGGACCCGTTGCCCATTTAGGATACTTTCACAATTTTACTGGTGTAATTGGCGAATCACTACTTACATTAATTTAAATGTTATCGACGAATTTTAATAAATTATTTACAATAGCTTAATTTTTAGTAAACTTTTCCAAGGTAAAATAGATATAGGTAGAGCGGCAGCTGGGGTCGCTATCGCTGGCAGCGAAGGAGGGGCTGCCAGCTTTTTTGTCTAATGGGAAAAGTTTACCGATATAGAACGATTTAATTGTTTTTCTAAATGCTTTTTTTGTTTTTCCACTTGGTATGCTTCTGGTTGCCGATCCTGTAAACAGCTTACAAAAAAAACAAGCTCTTGTCCTTTTACATGTAAGTCAATTTGATCGATTATATTTCTTTTCGTTACATGTAAACTGTAAGCAAATTTAATAATTGAACCAATTAAACGGATTTTCTCTATCTCTTCCTTTTCAAACCACTGATTAAATGGTTTTAAATAATGTTTGAATGATTCCTTATTTTTAAAAGAAGCAATAAGAGCCATAACAATTCTTTCTTTATGATGCATACCATTGATTGATCGGTTAGCTAATAAATAAAATGTATGTTGACTGCTGCATTCTATATCAATGTAAGAACCCAAATTATATAAAAAGCTCCCTTGCTCAATCCGTTTTATATCCTGCTCATCCATTGAGAAAAAACCTTCCCTATTCAGTAAATGGGAGATAATTAATGCGCTTTCCGTTACTTGTGATACATGAGTGACATTAATTTTAAAGTCAACGGCTAATTCTTGAATGCTTTCTTCTAAAATATTTGAGACCTTAGATGTATGTTTACTCTTGTCATAGAGCAGTCCCTCTCTTAATCCTTTTTGACTCAGCGCAAAAATTTCTGATTTCATGGTATCCATTAAGGTAGCAAAGGCTTCTATTGCTGGTATAATAATATCTGTGCGATCTTTTGACAACCCCTCCACTCTTTGTAATTCGGAAAATGACATCGACAGTAAATGGTTATTAATCTCTTTAATATCTTTCCTACCCATAACATATTGATGAATTCCTTGAATGGGGTAGTCTATATACTCTTGATGAATTTGCACTATATTCCTTGCACTTCCCCCGATTGAAATTAACGGTGTCTGAATATTGTAAAGCCATTTCAGTGATCCAAACTGTTCTTGCAAAAATTGGCGTAGTTTCTTAAGTTCCGTTTCTTCTGGAATATCTCCTTTTATAAATTGCTTTTTTAAAGATAACACTCCAAACGGAAAGCTATGGTAATGGATTAAATTTCTGTTCTCAAAATATGTTACTTCCGTACTTCCTCCCCCAATATCTACGGTCACTCCTTTTTCATATGGAGTAGAGTGTACAACAGCTATGAAGCCATAGTATGCTTCCTCATACGCTGTCAACACCTGCATCGTAAAGTCCGTTTCGTTTTTCACTCTTTCCAAAATTTCTTCCTTATTTTTTGCTTGCCGAATTGTAGCAGTTCCCACACACTTCACTTCTTCTAATTGATGATGACTTGTAACTCCTTGAAAACCTTGTAGTGTCTTAATTAGCTTCGTAATTCCTATTGGTTCAAGCACACCTTCTTCAGATAAAAAATTTCGGAGTCGAGCAACAACTTTAATATTTTCAATTTCTTTCAATGTCCCATTACGATCACGCTTATAAATTACAAGTCTCATCGTATTTGATCCTATATCAATAATGGCATATTTCTCTTGGATCATTTTTATAACACACCTACCATAAATTATTTTTAATATTCGAAATTCTCGTAATTACACAATTCTGACAGAAGTAATATTTATATTAACACCTCAATATTAAGTGAATGTAAATGTAGAATCATTTTTTTGTTAAAACAATTACATTTTTTCGCATATCCCCATCTATTCTAAGGAACAATAATGTAAAGGGGAGTCAGCAATGAATCAATTTTTGGAAAAAATGACAGGGCATAAAGAGGTAAATAAAGAAATCATTTTCCTATTATTAATTGGTGGGCTATATGCGTTAAGCATTGCCTTATCAAATACATTTGTAAATGTTTTTTTATGGAAGCAATCTGGTGAATTTACTGATCTTGCTTTATATAACTTAGCGGTTGTTGTAATGCAGCCAATTACGTTTATTTTGGCTGGAAAATGGGCAAAAAAGATTGACCGTATTATTGTCCTACGGCTAGGTGTTAGCTTTTTATCAATATTTTATGTAACAGTACTCGCAAGTGGTAAAAACGCTTCCAGCTTTTTACTTCTGCTTGGAGGCCTATTAGGTGTTGGTTATGGTTTTTATTGGCTGGCATTTAATGTTTTAACATTTGAAATTACGGAGCCTGAGACACGAGATTTTTTTAATGGCTTTTTTGGAGTTTTAACGTCGTTAACAGGGATGATTGGTCCAATTGTCGCTGGTTGGGTAATCTCCAGCCTTGAAGCATTTACGGGCTATACGATTATTTTTAGTATTTCATTGGGATTATTTGTCGGCGCTGTTCTATTAAGTATGTTCATTAAGAGACGACCGGCACATGGTACATATTCTTTCAAGCGCATTTTACATGAACGAAAAAATAATCGAAACTGGCAAAAAATATTGCATGCAAGTTTTTTTCAAGGGTTGCGTGAAGGTGCAGTTATGTTTGTTATCTCAGTTTGGGTCTATATTACGACAAATAGTGAGCTTGCCCTTGGAACATTTGGACTTGTGAATTCTGCTGTTGCTTTTGTCTTTTATTTTCTTGCTACTAAATTTATTAAACCTACACATCGAATGAAAGCGATTCTCCTTGGAGGGTTAATGTTATATGGTAGTGTATTTCTGCTTATCTTTGATCTTTCCTTTCCACGTTTGATTATGTATGCAGTTGTCATTGCGATTGCTTATCCAACGTTATTAGTGCCTTATATGTCACTTGTTTATGATGTGATTGGAAAGGCATGGAGGGCTGCGGAAATGCGGATTGAGTATATTGTTGTTCGGGAATTATACTTGAATTTAGGTAGAATTGTGTCGATTTTGCTGTTTCTTATGTTTGTTACCTTTTTCAATGAGGAACGTGGCGTTCCGCTTTTATTGACAATAATCGGAGCAGGACACTTAATCATTTACTTTTTTGTTAAAGGGATTGATGTTGCAGAAAATAAAGAACGAAGCGAAGGAGAGGAAAAGGCATATCCAAGGGTGCCACATAGGAGATTGGCCGATGGGGAAGGTGGGTCCACTGTTTAATGAGAAGTGTTCAAAAAGTCATGTAACTGTCTTTTTGGATAGCTCCTTTAATTTTCGAAAAAACCTTAACATAATTTAATATTCATTTACAAAACCTTTACATTCTATTTATACAAGATTAACACTAACCGTTTAAAGTAAATGTTGTATAAGAGAAAAGTCACAACATAAAACGCAGGAGGAATTAGGAATGAAAAACATGAAAAATCTTCTTTTAATGCTAGCGATGTCAACATTGTTAGTTTTCGCAGCTGCATGTAGCGGTGGCGGACAAACGAACAAAGAAGGAGCGACTGAAGGGGAAACATCATCAGGAGAAACAACAGAAACTTCAAATTTAAAAGGCGATGTTATTGTTGATGGTTCAGGTACAGTTTATCCATTAATGGCTAGAATCGCTGAAGAATATATGACAACTAAAGAGGAAAATGTAAGTGTTCAAGTAGGACGTGCTGGTTCATCAGCAGGCTTCAAAAAGTTCATTCCAGGTGAACTAGATTTTTCAGATGCATCAAGACCTATCAAAAGCGAGGAAGTAGCACAGCTTGAAGAAAAAGGTATGAAGATGGGCGAAAACGTATTAGAATTCAAACTTGCTTATGATGGATTAACAATGGTCATTAACAAAGACAATACATGGGCTAAAGAAATGACTAAAGATGAAATTATCAACATGTTTATTTCTGGAAAATTCAAGGCTGATGATAAAGTATTATGGTCTGATATCCGTCCAGACTGGCCTAAAGAAGAAGTGAAGTTCTTCGGACCGAATGAAAACCATGGAACATATGAATTCTTCTTTGAAAATATTTTAGCTAAAGAACCATTAGTTGCAACTATAAACCTTCAACAAGAATATTCAACATTAGTAGATTTAGTTTCTAAAGACAAAAATGCAATCGCCTTTTTCGGATATGGTTATTATGCAAACAATACTGATAAGTTACAAGCTGTAAATGTTGATTTCGGAAATGGTCCTGTTGCACCAAGCGTTGATACAATTGGGGAAGACCTTGCCTATGCTCCATTTACTCGCCCAGTCTTTACTTATTTAAATGTGGATTATGCAAAAGAAAAACCACAGGTTTTAGATTATGCGAAATTCGTAGTTGAAAAGGCAGGCGTTTTTGCTGGTGAAACTGGATTTGCTCCAATGACTGAAGCAACGTTAAACGGTTATCTTGAACAATTAAATGCTATCAAATAAATAAAAATTTAGGTAGAAATATATGAGAATTCCATCAGCCTATTACGGTTACTGAGTTTGATTGGACAATGTACGAATTTAATACATTATAGTAATGATTGTCCAATCACTTTAGAGAACAATAATCGGCTGATGGAATAATTTTGTATTTCATTGGTATTATCGTAGAGAGGGGCAGTTTTCGTGCAAAAAGCTGTTAGTATGAGAGAGCTTATCGAAAAAAGTAAAAGCAGAAGAAAAAATAAGCTTATTGAAAAAGTAATGCCAGCGATTCTATTTTTAATTGCTACAATTTCTGTTTTAACGACAATTGGGATTGTATTTACATTAATTTTTGAAGCAATTCTATTTTTTAAAGAAGTATCAATACTAGAGTTTTTTACTAGTACAAAATTACAGCCGCTAGCTAACGATCCTTCCTTTGGTATTCTTCCATTAATCAATGGAACAATCATCACTTCCTTGATTGCGATGCTAGTTGCCATACCAATTGGTCTGACCTCCGCTATTTTTTTAAGTGAATATGCTTCTGATAAGGTAAGAAAACAGCTTAAACCGTTAATTGAAATACTAGCTGGTATTCCAACGATTGTTTATGGTTTCTTTGCCTTTACATTTGTAACCCCACTGCTCAGACAACTTATTCCCTCATTAGAGCCTGTAAATGCATTAAGTCCTGGGATTGTAATGGGAATTATGATTATCCCATTAGTTGCCTCTCTTTCGGAAGATGCGATGAGCGCAGTTCCAAATTCAATGAGAGAAGGGGCCTTAGCACTTGGGGCGACCAAATTTGAAGTGACGATGAAGGTTGTCATTCCTGCCGCCATATCAGGGATTATTGCTTCATTTGTATTAGCAATTTCAAGAGCCATTGGTGAAACGATGATTGTTACAATCGCAAGCGGCTCTAATAAAGAATTCACATTTGATATCACTCAGCCAATGCAAACGATGACAGCCTACATTGTTGAATTTACAAGTGGCGATGCTGGCAGTGGAACAGTCGGCTATCATAGCTTATATGCTGTCGGCATTACTTTGTTTGTGTTTACACTGCTTATGAATTTAGTAGCCCAGTACATTTCCCGTAAGTTTAGGGAGGAATATTAAGATGAAATATATTGATTATAACGTCGTTCATAAGAGAATTGGTATTCGAATTTTTAAAAATATATGGATGAAAAATCTATTTTTGTTCGCTACATTATTTGCGCTCGTTGTTCTAGCAATCTTACTATATCGTGTGATTGTTGATAGCATCGGCTGGTTAGATTGGCAGTTTTTAACTAGTAAGCTTTCGATGAATGCTGAACGGGCTGGAATAAAAGGTGTAATTGTCGGAACGCTATGGTTGATGGCAGTTGTTGCCCCGATTACGATGCTTTTAGGTGTTGGAACGGCCATTTATTTAGAAGAATATGCAAAACGGGGCAAATTACAGGCTTTTATTCAAACGAATATCTCAAATTTAGCAGGTGTCCCTTCCGTGATTTTTGGACTTTTAGGTTTAACAGTTTTTAATAGAATGTTTAATTTAGGATCAAGTATTCTAGCCGGAGGACTGACGATGTCGCTCTTAGTGCTCCCTATCGTTGTTGTAGCGAGTCAAGAGGCGATTCGGGCTGTTCCTCAATTTTTAAGAGAAGCATCTTTTGGTATGGGTGCGACAAAGTGGCAAACGACAAAAAATATTGTCTTGCCAGCAGCATTGCCAGGTATTTTAACAGGGGTCATCCTCGCGCTTTCAAGGGCAATAGGAGAAACAGCACCATTGGTTGTCTTAGGGATTCCTGCCTTGATTATGCCTGTTCCTAATAATATTATGGATAATTTTACCGCTTTGCCAATGCAAATTTATTATTGGACCGTTGATTCGGTTTTAACGGCGGAATATGCAAATCTTGCTGCAGCCACGATCGTCGTATTGCTTCTTATCTTGTTTGTGATGAATTCAATTGCGATTATCATTCGAAATAAATTTCAAAAAAGATATTAAGGGGGAAGTTCGGTGATTACAGTTGTTGATAAGCATAATAGTTTAACACAGCCAGCTCAAGCTCGCTCTTCAAAATTAGAGGTGGTAAAGGAAAATAAGGTTGAAAATACGAGTGAACAGATGAATATGGTATTCGAAACAAAAGATTTAAATCTTTGGTATGGTATGGATCTCGCCCTAAAACTAATCAATATGCCAATTTATGAAAATGAAGTGACAGCTATTATTGGGCCGTCTGGATGTGGAAAATCAACCTATCTTAAAACGTTAAATCGCATGGTTGAAATGATTCCGATTGTTAAAACCTCTGGTGAAATTTTATATCGCGGTCAAAACATCTTTGATAAATCGTATCCGGTTGAAGAGCTGCGGACTCGTGTTGGAATGGTTTTTCAAAAGCCAAACCCATTTCCAAAATCAATTTATGACAATATTGCATACGGTCCGCGTATCCATGGCATTCGTGATAAAAAGGTTTTGGATGAAATCGTGGAAAAAAGCTTGCGCGGCGCAGCTATTTGGGATGAAGTAAAAGATCGTCTACATGAAAATGCCTACGGCTTATCTGGAGGACAGCAGCAGCGCATTTGTATTGCAAGATGTCTCGCGATTGAGCCAGATGTTATTTTAATGGATGAACCAACCTCTGCACTTGATCCAATTTCTACTTTAAAGGTTGAGGAATTATGTCAAGAATTAAAAGAAAATTATAGCATTGTGATTGTTACTCATAACATGCAACAGGCTGCTCGTATTTCTGACCGCACTGCTTTTTTTCTAAGCGGAGAAGTGATTGAATTTGCGCCGACAGATCAAATTTTTTCAAAACCGCAAGATAAACGAACAGAAGATTACATCACCGGCCGCTTTGGATAATCGGCATTGTAAGCAGTATAAGGCTATGGACGAGGAGAGGAAGCAGGATGGCATTAAGAGAAAATTTTGATTTAAAATTAAAACAATTACATGAAAAAATAGTGGAGCTTGGGAACTCAGCTGAACATGCAGTGGTGAAAGCTGTCAATGCCTTGCGTGACAAAGATATCGAAAGTGCAATCAATGTGATTGATGAGGATTCCTATATTGACCATCTCGAAGAAGATATCAATGATCTTGCAATTATGCTAATAGCTAGGGAAGCACCTGTTGCTGTTGATTTAAGACGGATTATTGTTGCCCTCAAAATTTCTTCTGATTTAGAAAGGGTGGCTGATTATGCAGTTAATATTGCGAAGTCAGTGATTAGAATTGGCGAAGCGGATTACGATTTACCGATTGAACCCTTACTTAAAATGATTGAAATTGCAAGGAAAATGTTATCTCTCTCGTTAAAAGCATATTTTGAAGAAGATGTTGTTTTAGCGAAAAAAATTGCAGATATGGATGATGAGGTAGATTCGTTATACGGGAAGACCATTCAGGCCTTTTTGCAGTTATCTGTTGAAAAACAAGAGGATTTTATGAGGATAACGCAATTGTCATTTATTGCAAGATATATAGAGCGAATAGCAGACTATGGGACAAATATTTCAGAAGGCGTTTTTTATTTAGTAAAAGGAATCCGTTATAATTTGAACAATTAGGAATAAAGGGGCTGACCACATTTGAGGCAGCTCCTTTCAATTATTACTTTCATTTTCTTTTAGTCGTAATTTTTTTTCCGATTTGTTCATAGGTCATGTCGCTGCTTAAATAATATGTACCGACTTGAATTTTACTTTGCCAATCTTTTGAGGCTAAAAATTCCGAAAATGTTTTGCCGCTTTTTACGATTTTCGCTGCTTCTAATTGTTTTCCAATTTGCACTCCAGACATTCCCGGTGTTATTTGCAGTGTATACGTTCTTGGTGTCACTTTTACTGGGTTATTATCTATAGATTTGTTGTCTTCATCTATTCCGCTTGTTACATCTTGTTTTTGCTCTATTGCTTCGTTAGGTGTTGGATTATTCGGGGATTGCTCAGTTGTTTCAGCATTTTTCTCAACTATATTTGCTGCTTCTTGTTTATTCGTCAATTCTTCGTATGTTTGTTTAGAAATTGACATGTAACCTTTTTGATCTAAGTATTGCTCCACTTCTTCATCGGTTATGACATGCTCCTCCACTATTTCTACTTTCCCTTTGTTCGAAGGCAGAAAATAATAGACCGCAGTAAAAATTATAGTAGCAATCATTATACCAGAAGCAAAGCTTCTTAAAGAATTATTTGCCATTTAATGATTCATCCTCTTCTATTATTTATTCACCAATATTTTCCCGGGAAAGTTTTTCATTTAATGGGATGGTATAGCTTTCATTGCCTAGTAACTCTTCTTCTAATACCTTCATTTTTTTCTTTAATTGATAGTTTTCCTGCATCACGGTCATCGTTAAATTTTCAACTTGGCTTTCAAGCTCTTTATACTTATCTTTTTTCAAAAAAGAGAGTATGAATAAAATAATTGAGATAGAGAAAAGTCCAATAATGGTCATATCTAAAGTTATCATTAACAGTCCACTCCAGTCCGTAATAGCGTTACTTCTTTATCTATTATAGCTTTATTTGTTATAATTTGTTAAGTAAACGGTAAAAAAATTGAAACTGTTGTCAAACTCTTGTTTTCGATAAAATCATTATAATTGTAGTAAATGTCAAAACAATGTTATCATAGTAAGTAAATGGAAAACTAGATTGGAAATGTACTAGAAAAGCAAATTCGAAGATTTGCTTAAATAAAAATAAATATATATAAGGGTGTTAATAGAATGATAAAAAATGAAATGATGAATGGAAATTTTGGAATATGGAGTAAAAGAAAAGGATTAGAATGGGATCAAGATTTTAATTGGAAATTCTATGAGGAAATAGATCAATGGAATCACCCTTTATATGCCTTGGCAAAAAGCAAAACACATCCGATACAGATAGAAATCGCAGACTTTGTTCAGTCAAAGCAAAATATTTATTTAAAGAAAATAACACTATTCAATGAATCGAAAGAAAATCAGGAATTAACATTATTTTTTGAGCAGGATTTCGAGCGTGAGGATGGTACGGCTTTTTTCAGTCTAAGTAATCGTTCGCTTTATCATGAATATGAAGACTATTACTTATTGTTTAACGGGTTATTAGATGAAAAGGGAATTTCCCAATATACAACATGGCAAAAAAATGATATTCAAAATAACCAGCTTATTAATATTGAAAATGGAAGCCTTTTTTTTAATCCAATTGCTGAAGGCAATGTAAAGAGTGCATTTTCCTTGGAAACAACGCTGTTGCCATTTGAGATTAAACATGGCTATTATTGGACCGTTTTTGGTGAGAACTTAAATGAGGTCGAGAAGCTAAATGAGCTTGTGAAAAGAAATCCTGAGTGGCTTATATGTGACAACATTGAAATGGAGGAAGTCTTTAAAAAGATGGTCCTCTAGCAAATAAGGGTTGAATATTTTTAAAATATTTGGTACTATATTTGAGTCTGAGTTATCGTCATTTGTACTAATTTTTATTATGGCGAAAGATGAAAATAATATACGAACTTACGAGTGAAGGTCTGGAGGGATAGACATGCGTGTTAACGTTACATTAGCTTGCACAGAAAGCGGACATCGCAACTATATTACAACAAAAAATAAGCGTAATAATACTGAGCGTATTGAGCTTAAAAAATATTGTCCATCATGCAAAACTCACACATTACACCGCGAAACAAAATAAAACAGTAGGGATGTTATTCCTACTGTTTTTTTTTATAGTGATAAAGTATAAATATTGTTGGATATCAGTATAAGGATGATAGGGGGATTGAAAAGAGGATGAATAAAGTTGAAATGAGACGATTGATGCAACAAAAGCTTAAAGAGGTGCCTTCGGATGTAATGGGGCGGTGGTCAAGTGAGATTGCGGTTCATCTCTATAACTTACATGATTGGGTAGAAGCTGATACAATTGGTATAACGATTTCCCGAAGCCGTGAAGTGGATACAAGGGCCATTATTGAAAAGGGTTGGGGGTTAGGAAAACGAATCGTTGTGCCTAAATGTGAGCCTGAAACTAGAGGAATGACTTTCCGTGTGCTACAATCTTTTGAGCAATTGGAAGTTGTCTATTATGGTCTAGAGGAACCAAAAGAAGCTGAAACAAAGGCTATTTCACTGAATGAAATTGATCTCCTAATTGTTCCAGGTTTAGTCTATAACAAAACGGGATATCGGGTAGGCTTTGGCGGTGGATATTATGACCGTTTTTTAAGCAATTATAATGGTAGAACAGCTGCCCTTGCTTTTGAAGTCCAACTAGTTGAAGAACTACCAATCGAACCTCATGATATGCCTGTAGATTCGATTATTACAAATGAACAGGTTGTATTATGTCGTTCATAATGACAAATTTTTTATTATTTTTGGTTGTAATGATGGCTGCGATTTTTGGCTATAAGCTGAAAACATTAACGAAATCTGGGGCGATTGCTGCTGTAGTAGTGGGATTTGCGATTTTATTAGCATTTGGTGTTCAAGGGTTCATTCTCATGGGAACTTTTTTCGTCACTGCAAGTTTTTGGAGTAAGTTTAAAGTAGAAAAAAAATTTAGTTTTGAAGATAAAATAAATAAAAGCGGGGCACGGGATGCTGTTCAAGTGTTTGCTAATGGAGGCATGCCTGCAATTTTAAGCTTGCTTTACTTATGTTTCCATGAAGAAATTCTGTTGTATATGTTTATTTGCTCACTTGCTGTTGCCAATTCTGATACATGGGCATCTGAAATTGGCTCTTTAAGCAGCAGGAAACCTATTCATGTGTTAACATGGCAAAAAGTAGATGCCGGAACGTCCGGCGCCATGTCCTTATTAGGAACAATAGCAGCCCTATTAGGTTCAATGTTGATTGGAATGATGAGCCATTTTCTTATGCATGAAGTCTCACTACAAGTAGCCATGATTATTGGTTTCGTTGGATTTATTGGCAATATAATTGATACAATCTTAGGAGCTACTGTTCAAGTTACATATGTTTGCCCGAACTGCGGCCTAATCACTGAGAAAACGAGGCATTGTCAAGAAAAGACGGCTTTTCATAGCGGTTTACGTATTTTTAATAATGATATGGTAAATTTCCTGTCGATTGCATTTGGCTCACTGTTTATTCTTTTATTGCTGTAATGGAGTTGAAAAATGATGGATGATTATACAAGATACTCTAGACAAATGCTGTTTCCACCAATTGGGGAAGCTGGTCAACAAAAACTTGCTAACAGCTCTGTGCTTATTGTCGGCATGGGGGCGCTTGGCACAGCTTTAGCGAATCATTTAGTTAGAGCTGGAATTGGCTTAGTGCGTTTTGTTGATCGTGATTATGTGGAAAAAAGCAATCTGCAACGGCAAATGCTGTTTGATGAAGATGATGTTCTTGAGGCATTGCCAAAAGCGATTGCTGCTAAAAATAAGCTCTCTAAAATTAATTCTGAAATTAGCTTAGAAGCCATTGTCGCGGATGTATCTCCAAGAAATATTGATGAGTTGTTAGCTGGTGTTGACCTTGTCGTTGACGGCACCGATAATTTTCAAACAAGGTTTTTGTTGAATGATGCTTGTTTCAAGCAAGGGATTCCGTTTGTTTATGGAGGTGTAGTAAGTTCAAGAGGAATGTCTGCTATCTTTGTACCAAACGAAACACCGTGTTTAAGATGTTTTATTTCTTCTAGTGATCAAGGGGGACAAACATGTGATACGATTGGCGTTATCTCACCAATTGTAGATATTGTTGCTTCCTTAGAGGTCGTGGAGATTCTAAAATATCTTGTCGGTGATAAGAAAAATCGCCGCAACAGCTTGCTTACGCTTGATGTTTGGAATAATTACCGTTATGAAATGAAGTTTTCTGAGCCGCGCAAAGATTGCCCGACATGTCAAAAAAACGAATATCCAGCCTTAAATTTAGCTGAGAAAGATTTCATCACTGTGTTATGTGGCAGAGAGACGGTGCAAATACAAGCGGGAAGGAATTTTAATCTAGAGGATTGGGCGAACCGCCTAAAACATATTGGAACAATTCAAAAAACGCCATTCCTTTTAAAAGTTGAACTGCCAGAGGGAGAGAGACTCGTCTTATTCCCTGATGGGCGGACGCTAGTCCAAGGAACGGAGGATGAAGTGAGAGCGAAGACACTATATTCAAGATATATTGGACTTTGAAAAAGAAGGATAAAAATTGCTTTTTTTGAGATGATAAGGAAGAGGAGGGATCAGGTATGCAAAATTCCTTTTTGCGAATTATCTTAATAGGAGTTGCTTCTTTCTTTATTTATCGTTATCGTTATCGGTTAATCAATATCATTTTAGGACAGTCTTTGCTACGAAGGTTAGTTGTAAAATCTTTTATGCAAATTCCATTTGTACGTGAGCAAATGGTCGGTCAAATGTTTCGATTTCAATAAAAATGAGGTGCTGGTTTATAAACCACACCTTTTTTTATTATAATGAAAAGAGAGAAAGCTTGAATCTAAGGAAAGAAGGTGAGGGATTGATTGGTACGATTAGTCAAGATTATATATTTTGGCGTTTAGCATACGAATTAGTTAACCACCATGGATATCGGGTATTAAAACTTAATGAACATGGTGAAGTATGGCTCGAATTGCTGGAACGTCGCGATAAGAAAATAATTAGGCTGCTTCGCTATGATATTGATTGGGGAAATTGGCTAGTACGAGACTTGGAACAAACATCACAGATTATTAGTCAATATAAAAAACAATCTTATCGCAAAAAAATGAAAGCATATAATATATATATTTCAACTTATCCGCCTGTTGATGATTGGGAACATCAACTAGACGGGCATAAACATGTTGATACATTTTTAATTGAATTAGGAAATCGTGAAGTAGAGCTTAGGAAGCTATTTGACCATCTCAACTTGTCTGTACCTAATTTGCATAGTTGGTCAAGTAATGTGGAGGACATTCCTTTATTTATCCATGCCATTCGTCAAACTGAAAAAGCGAGGCAGGAGGAGGAAAAAAGTCTCTTATTCGCTAGTAATAAACCTTTGTTAACATATATTTTAGTTGCTGTAAATATTATCATGTTTTTATTAGTAGAATCGGTGGGCTCAAGTACGGATATAGCAACTTTAATTGCATTTGGTGCGAAATATAATCCGCTTATTTTACAAGGAGACTGGTGGCGCTTCATTACACCGATGTTTTTACATATTGGCTTTTTGCACTTAGCGATGAACATGTTGGCCTTATATTATTTAGGAATGTCGGTTGAAAGAATTTATGGAACGGGGCGTTTTTTTCTCATTTATTTTGCAGCAGGCATTGCTGGTGCCATTGCCAGCTTTGCATTTACAACTTCAGTATCTGCAGGTGCCTCAGGTGCGATTTTTGGCTGTTTTGGGGCTCTCTTGTATTTTGGGGTCGTTCATCCTTCATTATTTTACCGTACAATGGGAGCGAATATATTCGGAGTTTTAGCTATCAATCTTGCTTTTGGTTTACTCGTTCCAATGATTGACAATAGTGCCCATATTGGCGGGCTTATTGGCGGATTTTTTGCATCTGCATGCGTTCATTTACCAAAACATAAATGGCTTGTTGCTAGACAGCTGACCGCTCTTGTAATTTTATTTTTCATAACGGCATCAATATTATATTACGGCTTTTTTTATAAATAGAAAGGAATATTATGTATGTTTCCTCTCCTATTGGTTAATGATGGAATTTAGGAGATTGCCAATGTGAGGAGGACATCCATTGTCAAAAAATACAGAAATAAAGCATCCTGCCCAATCCCAAATTGACGATAATGTTCGTTATTTAAAGGAGCAATTAGGGGTTGGCAAGAGCTTTGATATTATTTACTTGGATCTCGAATATGCAGGGCGTAAGATGGCGATGTTTCTAATTGATGGTCTTGCGAAAGATGATTTGCTCCATTTGTTGCAAAAATTCTTTGCAAAATTAACGCCGGAAGCTCTTGAACCAGTTCCTTTAGAAAAGATGTTAAAAACATATATTCCATATGTTGAAGTCGATAAAAAAAAAGATTTAGATGTTGTTATTGATACTGTATTAGCTGGCCCTACAGCACTTGTTATTGATGGCATTGATGAAGTGATTTTAATAGATGCAAGAACATATCCTGTCAGGGGACCGGAAGAACCGGATACAGAGCGGGTTGTCCGCGGTTCGAGGGACGGTTATGTCGAAACGATTGTCTTTAATACAGCGTTAACGAGAAGAAGAGTACGTGACCGTTCATTAAGAATGGAACCGATGCAAATTGGCAGACGCTCGAAAACGGATGTTGTCATTAGTTATATAGAAGATATTGCCGACCCTGATCTAGTAAAAGAAATTAAAGATTCGTTAGAAAAAATCGATACGGACGGGTTGCCGATGGCAGAAAAAACGATTGAGGAATTTATTGGTGGTCGTCATTTCAATCCATATCCAATTGTCCGCTATACGGAGCGACCAGATACAGCAGCTGCTCATCTTTTTGAAGGACATGTTATTATTATTATTGACGGTTCCCCAAGTGTGATGATTGCACCAACAACTTTTTGGCACCATCTTCAGCATGCTGAAGAATACCGCCAAAAGCCGATTGTTGGTGCGTACTTGCGGTTTATTCGTTTTGTTGCGATCTGGGCCTCGTTGTTTTTGCTACCATTATGGTATTTGTTTTCGATTCACCCTGAATATTTACCAAGCGGGTTGAAATTTATTGGTCCAAATGATTCTGGTGAAGTTCCATTACTAATCCAATTAATTCTTGCAGAATTGGGTATTGATATATTAAGGATGGCAGCTGTACATACACCAACTTCACTTGCAACAGCATTGGGATTGGTGGCAGCGTTAATGATTGGCCAAGTTGCTGTTGAAGTTGGGCTGTTTACTAATGAAGCAGTACTATACATCTCAGTGGTAGCGATTGGAACATTTGCCACACCTAGCTATGAAATGAGTTTGGCGAACCGCTTAGTACGAATTGTTTTTTTATTATTGGCCGGCTCGTTTGGCTTGATTGGCTATATCATTGCCATTACAGCTTGGATTATTTTGATGGTAAGAATGAAGTCGTTTCAAACACCATACTTTTGGCCATTTATTCCATTTTCATACAAAGCTTTTAGAAATGTATTGTTTAGATCGCCGATTCCATTAAAGAAACGAAGGCCAACAATATTACACCCGCAAGATCCTGATCGGTAAGGAGCTGTCTCAAAAGTGTATGTAGCTGTACATCACTATTTCTGAGACAGCTCTTTTTTTATTTTTGGATGGTGGCTAAAGCTTTCTATTTTTAATATACTTAAGACAGGATAAAGATTTTGTGGATTAGGAGACGGATAATTGTGAGGACTATTTACGATATTCAACAATTATTAAAGCGATATGGCGTGTTTATTTATGTTGGCGACCGAATAGCAGACTTAGAACTGATGGAGGATGAAGTGCGGGAATTGTTTAAATCGCAATTTATAGATGTGAAAGATTTTCAAATGGCATTGCTTTTGTTACGTCAAGAAATAGAGCGAGAAAAAGCAAAAAGACAAATGTTGCACTAAAAGAGGATGAGCACAATGGAAAAATGGTTGGTTGGCGTTGATTTAGGGGGAACAACGATAAAGTTCGCGTTTATTTCAGAAAACGGCGAAATTTTATTTAAATGGGTGATGCCAACGGACACCTCAAATGCTGGAGAAAATATCATCCCTGACATGGCTAATTCAATTGTAACGAAGCTACATGAATGCCAGCAAAATAGTAGCAAATTAAAGGGAATTGGCATTGGCGCACCGGCTTTTATGGATATGGGGACTGGTTTTGTTTTTGAAGCAATAAATTTAGGGTGGAGAAATATTAATCTTAAAGCGGAACTCGAAAAAATTTTAAGCCTTCCAGTTGTTGTTGACAATGATGCGAACGTTGCTGCGCTTGGCGAAATGTGGAAAGGGGCTGGAGTAGGCTCTAAAGATTTACTATGCGTCACTATTGGCACCGGTATTGGCGGGGGGGTAATCCTAAATGGTGAAATAGTGCATGGCACGAACGGAATGGCAGGTGAGATCGGTCATATTACCGTTATTCCAGAAAACGGTCTACTATGTAATTGTGGAAAATACGGTTGTCTTGAGACTATTTCATCAGCGACGGGAATGGTAAGGCTTGCAAAAAGTGGTTTAGATGAACGTTCTGATAGTATGTTAAAAGCACGATATGAAGAGCTTGGACAGCTTACAGCGAAAATGATATTTGAAGCGGCATTGAAAAACGATGCCTTTGCTTTAGAAATAGTGAATAGAGCGAGCTTTTATTTGGGACTGGCAATCGCCAATATCGCTAATACAATTAATCCAAAGAAGATTGTGATTGGTGGGGGAGTTTCAAAAGCTGGACCTATTTTCCTAGAGGCCATATGTAAATATTTTAAGCAGTTTGCTCTTAAGCGGGTTTTTGAGGGGGCGGATTTGGCGACTGCTACACTTGGCAATGATGCTGGTGTTATTGGTGGTGCATGGCTTGTAAAAAATAAATTATAGACAGGAGAAAAAATGAGGAGATTATTTGTTGTCATCTTATGTTTTTTCTTATATGGCTGTAGTGGACCTACTAGAGTAGTACATGATGCTTCATTCATTAAAAGAAATGGTATCGAAAAGAGCGTAATGATTGAACAATTTTTTGCAAATGAGGGCTTAGTGCCAATCACAACTACAGCTAAGCAAGATTTTTATACAATCAATGAATGGTATGATAATCATACAGTTATTTATACTGTTGGAGAAAAGGGAACAACCTCCCTTTATTTACATAATATTATCACTGGGAAAAAAGATCTTTTTTATCAAACGGAAGAATTTATTAGTAAAGTTCAAGCAAATTCCAATTACTCCTTGTTTGCTATACAAACATTTGAGCAAAGCGGTGTAACGCATATAAGAATTATTAATAAAATCGGGCGAGAAGTTTTCTCTTGGTCTGATAAGATAGATGAATTGCAATTTATGTGGAATCCATATGAAAGTAACGAGATGGTTGTAGCCGAATTTTTAGCTAATTTAGATTTTCAACTTTTAAAGATTCGTGTAGATACTAAAAAAGTAGAAAAAATACCAGTTACGAATCCGTTTGTCCAATGGATTAGTAAAGATGAAATTGGTTATTTAAACTGGAATCAAAATGAACCAAGTATTGAAGCACCATTGTTATTATTTAATATGAATACAAATACAGAGGAAAAATGGCTTACTAATTGCATCATATTTTTTTCATTAAAAGATATCATGATGACCGTTTCAATCGATGAAAATGATTTATACCAATCGCTATATACATTTTATGATTCTAAAACGAGGAAAAAGTTAACTGCACTCCATATTCCAGTCTTAAATACTTTTTCTGAAGCATGGTGGATTCCAAGTTTTGATTATGATGAAGAAAATAAATTGTTTTATTACATGAAGCCCAAGCGTGCCGGCGATATTTCGGAATATAATGAAGGCTATCAATTGACTGTATTGTCATTAGCGAATAATAAAGAAAAGGTGTTAGAAACGTTTTCTGACAATCTTCCAATCAAACTTTCTCCTGATGGACAGTGGTGTTTAATAGGCCCTCAGTTTGAACAAGTATTGAATGCATCGAGTAGAAAAATAACAAGGCTAGTGTCTAATTAATAAAAAAACATCAACAACAGCTGTAATAGCCATTGTTGATGTTTTTTAGTTAAAAAATATCGTTTGCTCTTTTTTCGATTAATGAGCAACTGGGACGCCGTGTCCATTAAGAATAGCGATGAATGTCACTATTGTAAACCAGCCGAAAACTAGTGTAGAACCGCCCGCAAAAAGAACCGCAAGCATGCTCTTCTGTTTTAAAGAACGGAATGTACCAGCTAGACTAAATACTGTTACTAAAGCAAAGATAATAACAAGACCCATTGTCCTACCCCCTTACAAATAAAATTCTGTCATTATTATACCCATTTTTTGAATAAAAACAACTTAGTATGTATACTAAAAGTGCACCTGATGTTTATTTTAATCTTTTTTCATAGTTTTGTCGAGGCCAAATAAGAGGTGTATGTGTCAAAATTATGATATACATTAGCTAAGTAAGCGAACTTTATATAAAATGGAGGTTTTCTTGATGGAAATAAAATGGCGGCCGTTCCCATTAGGGCCACTTCAAACAAATGCATATATCATTGAAAATGAAAAAAAGGAATGCATTATTATTGATCCTGGAAGTGAAGGGAAAAGATTCGTTAAAAATTTAGAACAAAAAGAGCTTATGCCGCTTGCGGTATTATTAACCCATGCTCATTTTGACCATATTGGCGCCGTAGATGACCTACGTGCTAAATGGAATTGTCCTGTTTATATACATAAAAATGAGCAGGATTGGCTTTCAAATTCCTCGTTGAATGGTTCGAAACGTTTTGGTTTACATGAGGAGATTATTGTGAAAGAAGCGGATGAGTTGATAGAGGAGGAAGGGGAACTTGCAATAGGCTCATTCCGTTTTGCGGTATTTGAAACACCAGGCCATTCACCTGGCAGTGTCTCTTATTATTTAAAGGAACAGGCCACTGTATTTTCAGGGGATGCGCTTTTTGCAAGAAGCATCGGTAGAACAGATTTACTTGGTGGCTCTCATAAGCAGTTAATTCAAAGTATTCATGACAAGCTATTAGTATTGCCTGAAGAGACCATCGTTGCACCTGGACACGGTCCGCTCACAACCATTATTAATGAAATGAATGAAAATCCTTTTTTACATGGATTTTAAACAAATGTTAAAGAGGCTGCCACATATTGAACGCACATACTATTAGTGCGGACAATAAAGACAGCCCCTTTGGGGGTATGGTATGAGCATAAATGGGATTAGGAATAGTTAGATACATTATCTATACTATATTACATATTTAACACTATGTCAACAGTGTTAAATAAGAAAGATGGGAAACTATGCTTACTAAACTTAAACATAAGATTAAAAATGCTGAAAAAGGCAGTATCTCATATTCTGATTATATAAGTTTAGCTCTATATGATGAAGAAAAGGGCTATTATATGAAAGATCGCAAAAAGATTGGCAAAGAAGGCGATTTTTATACGAACAGCAATGTTCATAGTGTATTTGGAAAAGTTTTGGCACGAATATTTAGTCGGCTAGTTGAAATGGGAATCTTACCACCTTATATTTGTGAAATTGGTGCGGGTACAGGAAGACTAGCCAATTTTATCATGGAAGAATGGAAAAGAATCGCTCCTGGTACTTTTGAAGAATTGTATTATTATATCGTTGAGATGAGTCCTTACCACCGCAAAGAACAGCAATCCGTTATTCATGATATTGATAATGTGCTTCAATTTCAGTCAATCGCTGAGATGAAAGATAAAATCGGAAAATTTAGTGGTATTGTTCTTTCTAATGAGCTTTTTGATGCCTTTCCAGTTGATGTTTTACAAAAAAAGGAAAATGAAATATTTGAAGTAAGAGTGGCAATGAATGATGAAAATTTAGTAGAAACTCTCGTTCCTTGTGAAAATGCCGCGCTATTGGACTGGCTTCGTGAAAATAATATCACCCTAAAAAGCGGTCAAAGAATAGAAATCCCCCTTGCTATGAATGGCTGGCTTGAACAAACAGGTGATTGGTTTGAAAAAGGCCTGATGTTTACGATTGATTATGGATATACAAAGGAGGAATGGATGGAGCCGATTCATCGAGAGGGCAGTCTAAGGGGATATTATAAACATCAAATGATTACTAATCCTCTTCTTCATCCAGGAGATATGGACTTAACGACACATATACATTTGGATGCTCTCATTGAAAAGAGTGAAAAAGTAGGTATAAAATTACTGGCGATGCTTAAGCAATATCAATTTTTGTTAAAGGGTGGAATTTTAGAGTACCTTCAGGAACATTATGATCCTAATCCATTTTCGGAAGTTAGTAAACAAAATCGGGCCATTCGTACACTTTTACTTGATGATGGGATTAGCGGGAGCTTCACCGTAGTCATTCAGCAGAAAAATCTTGATAAAATCACGGACCAAGATGTATTGATGCATGATTTTTAGAAGATTAAAAAAAGCGATGCAATTTGCATCGCTTATTGTCCACCTAGTGGCATCATAAATGATGTCCAGTATGTGAAGCCGATAAAAAATACTGTTAAAAATGCTCCGAATATGTATACATACATACGTTCAGATAATTTTAAAAATCCTACGGCTAAGAAAAAGACTGTAATCCCTAAGAATAAAAGAGATGTTGTGTGCATATGTCCCAGGTAGAACATAATGCTGAAGATACCAGTCCAAAACGCCATAACTCGATACATGTTACCCATTATGTACTCCTCCTTTACAAGAAAATCACCATTTTAAACATAGAATATAATTACTCTACTTATTATAATGGACAAATTGTGCGGTGTAAATGACCGAAATTTCAAATTTTGTATAAACGAATCATATTTAATCGTTTATTAAAGCTAAATAATTGCAAGATGAACAGCCCTTGAACATATTGTCTTCCTCAACGAGATGGGCGTTAGTAAACAAGCTGTTAAACATTCCTTCAAGAAACGCGAAATGCATTTTGCAAATATTACCTATTTCTTGGGCGGCTACTTCTTTAAATGGACAATTAAAAATTTTAAAGTAAACCTTTGTTTGGTCTACATTAGACTCAAATTCAGGATAGAATCCAAGCAAGGAAGCTGCATCTTTTAGGATATTAAGTTTATCCTGAAAGCTTAATGGACTCCCACTCCTTTTCAGTTCCTTTTCGATGATCTCTTTTCCATAACGCTGACCTGTTTCTAGAAGTGCCTTTTTACCAACCTCTCCAAGTGATAGCAATGTTCCAATCGCGATTTCAGATAATAGCTGATAATCTCTGTATGGAAAATTCAATTGGACAACATCATCTGATAAACGATATAAGCGGCTTGGTCTACCGCCTTTACCTGTTTTTTTAGTTTCAGAGACAAGCATATTAACGTCTTCAAGCTTTGAAAGGTGTAATCTTGCAACGTTTGGATGAATATTAAAGGAATCAGCGATTTCCTGTACTGTAACCTCGTTATGATGTTTTGTAATATATTGATAAATTGAAAAACGTGTTGGATCTGAAAGTACATTCGTAATTTTCAACGTCTGTTCCATCTTCTTCACCCCTTTACTAATTACTATTAATAATATAGTCATTATAGTATAGTTCATTGGACATTGGAATTGTTTCTAACATAGAAACAACATTTGTTTGAAAATATTCATAATTTGGCCATACAAATAATAATAATAAATTATACAAAGATTATACATGAAATCTTCTAAAAAAAATGCAAAAAAAAGAAGGATTTTGCCGTTTTGTAGAGAATTATAAATTAAACAACATTTATGAAAAGAGGTGTGTTCATTTTGGGATTTATTGAAGAACGAGGTGAGTCTTTGCTGAAAGAAGCATTGCGTTTTCATGCCTCAGATATTCATATCATTCCTCATCAAGGAGATGCATTAATTCAATTTCGCATTCAGCACCGCCTTGTAACTAGAGAAAAAATACCAATGTCAATTTTTGAAAAGTTAATTTCGCACTTTAAATTTCTAGCTGGTATGGATATTGGCGAAAAACGCCGGCCGCAAAATGGAGCGATTCAATTGTTGCTGGATGATACAAATGTAAGTGTCCGCCTATCTACGTTGCCGACACTTCAGCAAGAAAGTATGGTTCTTAGAATTTTACCGCAAAAGATTGATTCTCCGTTATCACAGCTTTCGCTTTTTCCGCAAGCAACAAGTACACTTTTCTCATTAGCAATGCAATCCACAGGATTAATTATTTTAACAGGGCCAACCGGTTCGGGCAAAACAACTACATTGTATTCCCTCCTTCATGCCATTCAACAAAAATTAGAATGTAACATCATCACCTTAGAAGATCCTATTGAAAAAAGAATAGATACAGGCTGCTTGCAGGTTCAAGTAAATGAAAAGGCAGGGATTACTTATGCGGCAGGGATAAAGGCTATTTTACGGCATGACCCAGATATTATTATGGTTGGGGAAATTCGTGACGAAGAAACAGCGCAAGCTGCTGTTCGCGCTAGTTTAACAGGCCATTTAGTATTAACGACATTGCATACGAAGGACACAAGAAGTGCACTTAATCGTTTGGTAGATTTAGGTGTTTCACTTCAAGATCTTGAACAAACACTGCTCTGTGTGACAGCTCAAAGGCTTGTAAATTTAAAATGCCTTTATTGTCAAGGTCAATGCTCCCCGCATTGTATAAAGGTGAGAAAGGTGAACCGCTTATGCATATACGAAATTTTACATGGCAATAATCTCAGAGAAGTTTTTAAAGAGGTAAAAGGCGAAAAATTTTCGTACAGTTATCAAACACTTGCTAATTTAATTACAAAAGGAATCGCACTTGGGTTTCTTTCCGCTGATGATTATGGAGTAAGCTATGAAAAATAAGAAAAAGTGGAAGGGTAAAGAGCAAGCGAAGTTTTTTTATAGATTAGGCCATTTATTAAAGCGGGGCTACACACTCTCAACAGCGCTGGAATTTTTAATGCTTTATGTTGATGATGAAAAAAAGCAAGACATACAGTTTATTTTAGTAAATCTTAAACAAGGTGCACCACTTTTTGATTCATTTCACACTTTACAGTTTTCGAAAGAAGGCCTGAGCTATATTTATTTTGCTGAAAAATATGGCGAGCTTGCAAAAGGATTCATTAACGCTGGAAAAATGCTCGAAATGAAAGAAACTCTTCGGAAGAACACAGAAAAAGTGATTCGCTACCCCTTGTTTTTATTGTTCCTCCTTCTAATCGTAGTAGCAACGATGCAAAAGGTATTGCTTCCACAGTTTATTCAATTATATCAATCGATGAATCTCCCACAATCAAAAATCATTTCATTAATCATCTACATCAAATCTTCTATGCCTATCATTGGATTGATTGTTTTCATTTTTGCCGCTGCCATCTTTGCTCTTTATTTTCTGCATTTTCGCAGAAAAAGTGCGATTAGCCAAACTATTTTTCTATGTAAAATTCCATTTTTAAAGTACATCGTAAAAAAGCATCATACTTATTTTTTTTCATTCCATTTAGGAAATTTATTAAAAAACGGCCTGTCTATTAAGGAAGCTTTAACTGTGTTTGTGCAACAAAGCCATATGCCGTTTTTTCAAGAAGAAGGAATACGCATTAGTGCATTATTACTAGAAGGAGATGATTTAGCAACAATATTAAAAAATACAATTTACTACGATAAAGAATTAGCAACCGTCATCATTCATGGTCAAGCCAATGGGATTCTATCAAGTGAGCTGCTAGAATACAGCGGTCTACTTATCGAAGAATTCGATGAGACCTTTACTTTTTGGCTACGGGTACTCCAACCGACGATAATGGCGTTTTTAGGGATTTTTATCGTTCTTTTATATGTTGCCGTTATGTATCCAATCTACGGCATGATGCAATCGCTATAAAAAATTTAGGGAGGAATTCAAATGTTTAATAGATATTACAAAAATGAGGCGGCATTCACTCTAATCGAGATGATGATCGTCTTGATGATTATCTCTGTCTTGCTACTTATCACAATCCCAAATGTGACGAAAAATAATACAGTTGTTAAGGATAAAGGCTGCGAAGCTCTTGTTAAGCTAGTAGAAGCGCAAGTTCAGGCTTATGAAATTGAGAAAAACGAAAGACCGACAAGCTTAGAGACTTTAAAATCTGAAGGTTATATTAAGACGTATACATGCCCGAGCGGTGGGGATGTTCAATTTGCAAATGGTGTTGTATCGGCACCAAGCTCAGGGACATCTGGTGGCTCGTGATGAATGTAGTGCATATAAAAAAAGAGAATGGCTATACATTGGCAGAAGTGTTAATTGTTTTAACGATATTTTTTCTCGTCATTACGCTGACGATGGTTTCCTTTAAGCCTCTTGTAAGGCAATTGCAAATAAATTATTTCTTTAAACAGCTGCAACTTGATATTTCCTATTCACAAATATATGCTATCAGTCATTTTAAGGATGTTAACATTATCTTTTATCCAGAAAGTCATCGCTATGAGATCATCCCTGGATTTAACGGATCAAGACTTGTAAACAGAAGCTATTCCAAAGGCATTAAAATCGAATTAGTTACGCTACCAGCAAATGTTACGTTTTTGGCGAATGGAACGATAAGAAAAGCAGGGAAAATGTACGTTCATTTTTATGATGATAAATATACTTTTGTTTTTTTATTTGGAAAGGGCCAGACATATGTTGAAAAATGGTGATGGTTTTTCGGTTATCGAGGTTCTTGGCTCCTTCGCGATTTTTTTAATTTTAATTACAATGATCATTCCAATCTTGCTGAAAACGTATGAGGAAAAAACGGTCATCAATTATAAAAGAGAGGCATTGTTAGTATTACATAATGAAAAGGAGTCATTTTTATATGATGGTTATCCTTTACATAACAAGGTCATCACAGCTGCCTCAAGATCGTATCAACTAACGATTCTAATGGAAGGGAATTTAACAAAGCTATGTATAGAATGGAAAACTCCTTGGGGTAGGAAGGGAGAAGTATGTGATTATGCTAAAAAATAATCAAGGGTATACACTACTGAATACACTATTTGCCTTTTCCGTGTTTTTATTAGTCATCTCTTTTTTTCCTGTTACGATTAAAATTATAAAAACGGAAACACCTACTGCTTCCTACAATATTGATTTGTTTTTTGAGTATATTCAGACGGAAATTGCCAAAGCAAAACAGTTATCGACGTCAGGGAGCACGCTTTATTTAAGCATGGATGATGGCACTATCATTCAATTTCAAAAATTTAATACGAATATTCGTAGACAAGTAGATGGACTTGGCAATGAATTTTATCTTCAAAATGTTACTGATGTCGATTATGAACTTGTTTCAAATGGGGTTATTGTTTCCGTTGAGTTAGCTGGAAGAAGAGTGAATAAAAGATTTTCAATGGCACCGAAACTTTAAAAATAAAAAAATATATTTAGAGGTGGCCCTCATGTATGTTATCTTTAATCAAAAGGGCTTTATCCTGCCGCTTACGATGATGCTTATGTTTCTATTTCCGCTAGTCATTATTTCAGAACTAGAAATCTATAAAATGGAGCAACGCTTCTACATTGAGGAAGAGGAGATAGAAAAATTGCAAAGTCTTTCACAAATAGGGATTCAAGACCTTTTTGCTCTTGCCATCGAACAACCTATCACGGAGGCTACAGGTGGAAAGCTTTATTATCTTACAGGGAGAATTGATTATACAATTGAACCATTGGGACTAAATCTTCTGCGAATAAGAGGAACATGTTATACAGACAAAGAGAGACAACAAGTTTTTATCGCAAATGTTAATCTCGAAACAAATGAAATAGAGAAATGGGTGGTACAATAGGATGAAATCTTTATATTTAACAGGTTTTATGGGGTCAGGGAAAACGACAATTGGCAAGCTTTTAGCTGAAAAACTAGCGCTGCCTGTCATTGATACAGACCAGTTTATTGAGGAGCAGCTCCAAAAAACAATTCGAGAAATATTCGAAACGGAAGGAGAGGAACAGTTTAGGGAGTATGAAGAGCAATTTCTAAAAATGATTCCAACAGAAAACAACATTATTACAACTGGTGGTGGAATTATTTTGAAGAATGAAAATAGGACATGGATGAGAAAGAACGGGACAGTGATTTATCTCCATTGTGAACCAGAAGAAATAATGAAGCGGCTCGCTAGTGATGAAACACGGCCATTGTTAGATGGAGATAAACAAAAAAATATTTTGTCTATTTTTGCGAAACGGTCTGAATATTACGATGATGCAGATTTTAAAATAGATACAACTGGGAAAAGCCCAGTAGAAATTGTTTTAGAAATCGAGCAATTGATTAAAGCCGACCCATCTAGGAGATACTAGTATATAGCTTAAACAGGTGGTGATTGCTTTTGTCTTCAAATGATTATATTAAATATATTACAGAGCAATTTGTAAAATATGTTGATACGTCTAAGGAAGAAAGAAAGAATCAAAGAAAAAAAAGAAAATCTGAACAAGACCCAATGTTAGCAAGAATGTTTGGAATCATCCCTATAGCGCTTATGTTAATCGTAAATGGAAGAAGGAAAAAGCCCAAAATGTAAACCTTGGGCTTTTTTTCTTTTTACACGGTGATACGAATATGTTAGAGTTTTGTTAAATGAGAGTCTAGGGGTGATAATAATTGAATAATACAGAATCTCTAAAAACATATGATACATTAAAACGCCCATTAAGAGATTTAAGAATTTCGGTTATAGATCAATGTAATTTTCGTTGTGCCTATTGTATGCCAAAAGAAATATTTGGCGATGATTATCCCTTCCTTCCGCTAAATGAATTGCTTTCTTTTGATGAGATTGAACGCATGACAGCTATCTTTGCAGCCCTTGGAGTGGAAAAAATTAGATTAACAGGTGGAGAACCACTCTTAAGAAAGGATTTACATCTATTAATTGAACGCCTCTATAAAATTAACGGGATTAAAGACATTGCCTTAACAACAAATGGAGTTTATTTACCAAAGTATGCTAAATGTTTAAAAGAGGCTGGCCTAAACAGAGTAAATATAAGCTTAGATGCACTTGATGACGAGCTTTTTGGAAAAATTAACGGCAGAAACGTAAAGGTGAATGCTGTTTTAAAAGGCATCGAGGCAGCTCAGAAAGCTGATCTTTTTGTTAAGGTAAATATGGTTGTTAAAAAAGGTATGAATGAGAGTCAAATCATACCGATGGCAAAGTTTTTTAAAGAAAAAAACATTAATTTAAGATATATAGAGTTTATGGATGTTGGGAATTCAAATGGCTGGGATTTGTCACAAGTTGTTTCTAAAAAAGAAATCGTTGAAATGATTTCAAAGGAAATTCCTGTTGAACCACTTTCGGCGAATTATTTTGGTGAAGTGGCGAGCCGTTACCGATATGTAGGCTCAGCAACGGAATTTGGTGTCATTTCCTCGGTAACCGATTCCTTTTGCTCATCATGCACCCGCATTAGACTTTCTGCAGACGGAAAATTATATACTTGCTTGTTTGCTGAACAAGGCTATGACATAAAAACATTAGTAAGAAAGAAGGCAACAGACGAAGAACTCATCCAATTGATACTCGATATATGGGGAAATCGAAAAGATCGCTATTCTGATGAACGGCTGGAAATTGCCAAAAAAGGAGAGCAACGAAAAGGCAAAATTGAAATGTCATATATTGGCGGATAATAAAAACGTGGCAAAGGTTGACCAACATAGAGGAGGTCAACCTTTGCTGTGTAAATACTAGACGACTTGTTGTGTAAGGTAAAATAAGCCCCCATTTATGATATCCACTTTTATGCTTGGCTTGTATTGTTCCTCTAAAGCTATCTTTTCAACAAGGTAGCTTTCGGGTTTTTCCTCAAGATCTTCGTAAAAGTGGTCTAATAATTGTAAATCCTTTTTCCAGCGCATCTCAGCCTCTATTGCCCACGTGTGATCATCACTTTTAATCATTTCCGTAATCATATTTTCGATTCTTTTTAAGCCGCTATTTGGTTTAATGAGCGGTGAAAGCGTAAAGCAGTAGTCGGGAATTTTCGGTGTTAATCTCTTCTTGGATAGTTTTTTTTGGAATTGATTGATAACAACACCGTTAATTAAGTTTAGACCAAGAGAAAGGAAACGTTCCTTTTTTCGATCACACCTGTACGATACTTTTGTATGTAAGACTAGCCATGGTTGGAGAGCCGTTTTTTGATTATGCTGAACTTGTTCGTATAGGCGGATATGGGACGCCATTGATTTTGTTGCTTTAAAAATTTGGTGCAATCTTGGCGAACCAAAATGAATCGTTTCACCTTTACAATCTGCAGGTGCTTTTTTATGGTCTGTTATGAATGTTAATTTCATTGGGTTTGGTTTCCCACCAGTCTTTTCGAGGTAATGCCAATAAAAAGGCCGGTTCATTAATTGTTTATCTAAATCTACAGTTAATTGGACAACGATATGTCCTTGGGAGTTTTCGATTATTTCACAGTCATTGCTAGCAAAGAAGCGGATTAAAAAGTCACGAATATCTTGCTGCTGCATCAATATACTCCTTTCCTTCACTTTTAGAACTGTAATTAATGATCGAAGTAAGGTTATCCATCTTAATTCTTACTTCGCCATCGCTATCAGAATGGAAGAGAATGTCCTCAATATGCTTTTCAATATTGCCAATCTCAAGCTTTGTTAATATTTCGTCGAGCTCACCAACAACTCTTTCAAAGAGATTAATTTTTTCATAAAGTAGGTGCAAAATATGCTCCTCAACCGTTCCTTTCGTTGCAAAATTATAAATAAGGACGTCACGGTCTTGTCCTAAGCGATGAATTCTCCCTATACGTTGTTCGATTCTCATTGGATTCCATGGTAGGTCATAGTTTATAATTCGATTGCAAAATTGCAAGTTGATTCCTTCGCCGCCAGCTTCGGTGGCAATTAAAACTTGCACTTTATTTTTAAATAAGTCTCTCATCCAATCTTTTTTGCCTCTGTTAAAGCCACCGCGGTAAGGAACGGAAGTAATGCCATGTTGCTGTAAAAACCATTGTAAGTAAACTTGAGTTGCTCGGTATTCTGTAAAGATGATGAATTTGTCAGAGGTATTTTTGATTAATTCCAATACTATTTCAGCTTTTGCATTCGTTTTTACTGTACTTGCTTTTTCCATTAAATCACGGATAATCGTGAGCATTTGCATGCTAGTTTCTTCTTTTTGCAACATGTTCTTCAATGTCATAAAGGCAGCTTCACGACTTGAACATACTTCTTTTTGTAGCGTAATTAGGGAGAATTGACTTTTATTTAGCATTGGGTCAGATTTTAAGGCACAAACAGCATCATAAAAATCTTTTTCTTCTTTTGATAGCTGAATAGGGACGGTTTTAATATGGCGCTTTGTCCACTCCATTCCAGTGTCGCCGCGTCGATTTCGAATCATAACTTTAGTAATCAACTCTTTTAAATAGTCATTATTTACAACGGAGCGTTCTTTAGCTGAGAAAGACTTTGTGAAGTTAGATTGACTGCCTAAATGTCCCGGTTTTAACAAAGATACTAAATTAAAAATTTCTTCGACTTTATTTTGGATTGGAGTAGCAGTTAATAATAGACAAAACTTTTTCTTTAAGTTTTGCACAAATTCGTAGTTTTTCGTTTTATTGTTTTTTAATTTATGCGCCTCATCAATTATGACCATGTCATAGTTTTGGCGATAAATCATTTCTCGATGAGGGTCCCGCTTGGCTGTATCAATTGATGAAATGACAACATCACATTGCTCCCAAACATAACTTTTCTTTTGGGCAACGGCTGGGATGAAAAACTTTTGGTTCAATTCAGCTTCCCATTGGGTGACAAGGGAAGCAGGTGCAAGAATAAGTACTTTTTTGACTAAGCCCCTAATCATATATTCTTTCAAAATTAAGCCTGCCTCAATTGTTTTTCCAAGTCCCACCTCATCAGCAAGAATGGCTTTTCCATTCATTTTCTCCAACACCGTTTGTGCTGCTTCAATTTGATGTGGTAGTGGTGTGAGCTGCGGTAAAAATTTAGGGGCAATTAAGCCTTCAAACTCATCAATGACCATATGCTCCTCTATTTCATAGGCTAATTTAAAAAGGTCCCAGTTCGCCCAAGGCCCGTCATCTTCTATTTTTCTAAAAAATTCATCGTGCCATGTTTGATCAAATTCAATGTCTATATGCATAGAATCGCTCCTTTCCATATTTATCTAGGGGTGAGCCCGTATAGTTGTAAAATTTTTAATCAATCGGAAATGATTGCGAGCCTGTTTGATTATTCAAAAAATATTTGCCGAACACACCTATTTATTGTAGGATAGTAGTATATTTGTGAAATAGTATGTCCCAATTTAGGAAAATTATATATGATGCGAATGATAGCAAGGGGAGAGACCGCTAGTATAAAATAGGTGGCGCCGAAGGAGCAAGCAACAAAATGCAGTTGTGAATCTCTCAGGCAAAAAGACTCTTGTTGGACGCAACTCTGAAGAGTGGTAACATGACAGAGAAATGCAAGATTTTTTGTGTTTCTCTGTTTTTTTTTATATAAAAAAAACAAGGAGGGGTTTCATGTCTGAGCTAAAAACTACACCGTTGTTTCCGCTATACGGAGAGTACGGTGCCAAAACAATTGATTTTGGAGGATGGGATTTACCTGTACAATTTACTTCAATTAAAGAAGAGCATGAGGCAGTCCGTGCAAAAGCAGGTTTGTTTGATGTGTCACATATGGGTGAAATCGAAATAAGAGGCGAAAATAGTGTAGCCTTTTTGCAAAAGATGATGACAAATGATATTAGCGCCATGAATAGTGGCGATTGCATCTATACGGCGATGTGCTATGAAAACGGCGGTACCGTTGATGACCTTTTAGTCTATAAAAAAGCGGATAGTGATTATTTGCTTGTTGTCAATGCTGCCAATACTGAAAAAGACTATGAATGGCTTAAAAAGCATATTATTGAAAATGTTGAAGTCATAAATATATCAAGTGAGATTGCTCTCCTAGCCTTACAAGGACCGCTATCACCACAAGTATTACAAAAATTAACATCTTTTGATCTTAATGATATTCGAACCTTTAAGTTTGCTGAAAATGTTGAAGTAGATGGTGTAAAGGTACTGATTTCACGGACAGGATATACTGGTGAAGATGGTTTTGAAATTTATTGTGATGCAAAAGAAGCGCAAAACTTGTGGAAAAAGATTTTAGAAGCTGGCTCTGAGCTTGGTGTGCAGCCAATTGGTTTAGGTGCGCGTGATACGCTCCGATTCGAGGCTAGACTTGCTTTATATGGCCAAGAATTAGACGAAACAATATCTCCACTTGAAGCGGGGGTTGGCTTTGCTGTCAAGCTAAATAAAGAAGCTGATTTTATTGGAAAAGAAGCATTGAAAAAACAAAAAGAAGAGGGGCTATCACGTAAAATTGTTGGCATCGAAATGATTGAGCGCGGCATCCCACGACATGGATATAGAGTGTATAGTGGTGAAAAGGAAATTGGCTATATTACATCAGGAACACAGTCACCAACATTAAATAAATCAATCGGTCTTGCTTTAATTAGTAGCGAAAACACAAATATTGGAACTGAAATTAATGTGGAAGTCCGACCAAATAAATTTGCGAAAGCGAAGGTTGTGTCTACACCATTTTATAGACGAGAGAAGTAAGGGGGCCTTAGAATGAAATATCGGTATTTGCCAATGACAGAACAAGATAAAGAGGGAATGTTAGATGCGATTGGAATTGCCTCAATTGACGAATTATTTGCTGATATTCCTGAAGATGTGCAGTTTAAAGGGGAATTAAATTTAAAAGCTCCTTTAGCTGAGCATGAATTAATGAAGGAATTTTCAAGATTAGCAGGATTAAATAAGGATCTTAAAGCTCATGTTTCGTTTTTAGGAGCAGGCGTATATGACCACTATATTCCAGTGGTTGTTGACCATGTGATTTCAAGATCAGAATTTTACACGGCTTATACACCGTACCAGCCGGAAATTTCGCAAGGCGAGCTGCAAGCAATCTTTGAATTTCAGACGATGGTATGTGAATTAACGGGCATGGAAGTTGCCAACTCCTCGATGTATGACGGTGGCACAGCATTAGCGGAAGCAGCGGCATTAAGTGCAGGGCAAACGAATCGTAAAAAAATTCTTGTTTCAAAGGCTGTTCATCCAGAATACCGAACAGTACTAGAAACATATGCACGAGGACAGCATTTAGAGGTAATCGAAGTAGGTACTGAAAATGGTACAACTGATTTAGAAGATTTAAAAAATAAAATGACAGATGATGTTGCTTGCTTTGTTGTCCAATATCCAAACTTTTTCGGACAAGTTGAGCCGTTAAAGGAAATCGAGGACATCGTCCATTCCAATAAAGCAATGTTTGTTGTTTCAAGTAATCCGTTGGCACTAGGAGTATTAACGCCTCCAGGTGAGTTTGGAGCCGATATCGTCGTTGGTGACGTGCAACCATTTGGAATCCCAGCACAGTTCGGCGGTCCGCATTGCGGCTATTTCGCTGTGACGAAAAAATTGGTGAGAAAAGTGCCGGGACGACTTATTGGGCAGACAGTTGACCAAGATGGAAAACGTGGCTTCGTTCTTACGCTACAGGCGCGCGAACAACATATCCGTCGTGAAAAAGCAACTTCAAATATTTGTTCGAATCAAGCTCTGAATGCATTGGCAGCTGCTGTAGCGATGACAGCTTTAGGCAAAAAAGGCTTGAAGGAAATGGCTCTGCAAAATATCGCCAAAGCGCAATATGCTAAGAAACAGCTGGAAGGGGCAGGTTTTAGCTCTCCGTTTACAGGCCCATTCTTTAATGAGTTTGTTATTGATTGCAAAAAATCTGTAAACGAAGTAAATGATCAATTGCTGCAAAAAGGAATCATTGGCGGCTATGATTTAGGATGCGATTACGCTGAACTTTCTAACCATATGTTGATTGCCGTAACAGAGTTAAGAACAAAAGAAGAAATTGATTTGTTTGTGAAGGAAATGGAGGGGTACCATGTCTAAACACGATCAGCCATTAATTTTTGAAATTACGAAAGAAGGCAGAGTTGGCTATAGCCTTCCACCATTAGATGTTCCGGAAATCAATGTAGGAGAACTGTTAGATAGTGCCTATATTCGCAAAACAGAGCCTGAATTGCCAGAAGTGTCTGAGTTAGATATTATGCGCCATTACACTGCTTTATCAAGAAGAAACCATGGCGTGGATTCCGGCTTCTATCCACTTGGTTCCTGTACGATGAAATATAATCCGAAGGTAAATGAAGCGATTGTGCGTTTACCTGGATTTAGTCATATTCATCCATATCAAGATGAAAAGACGGTTCAAGGTGCATTGGAGTTAATGTATGAATTACAAAATGACCTTGCTGAAATTACTGGGATGGACAAGGTGACATTACAGCCTGCAGCAGGTGCACATGGTGAATGGACAGGACTGATGTTAATTCGCGCTTATCATGAAGCAAACGGTGATTTTGACCGTACAAAGGTGATTGTTCCTGATTCTGCTCACGGAACAAATCCTGCTTCTGCAACGGTAGCTGGCTTTGACTCGATTACTGTAAAATCAGATGAAAATGGTCTAGTAGACTTAGAGGATTTAAAGCAGGTTGTAGGACGAGATACTGCTGCCTTAATGCTGACAAATCCGAACACATTGGGATTATTTGAAAAGCATATCGTTGAGATGGCAAAAATAGTACATGAAGCTGGTGGTAAGCTTTACTATGATGGAGCGAACTTAAATGCTATTTTAGGAAAAGCACGTCCAGGTGATATGGGCTTTGATGTCGTCCATTTAAATCTTCATAAAACTTTTACAGGCCCTCATGGCGGCGGTGGACCTGGTTCTGGTCCTGTAGGCGTAAAAGCTGATTTAGTACCGTTTTTACCGGTGCCTTTAGCGGAAAAAAATGAAGAAGGCTATTATCTCGATTACAATAAACCGCAAACAATTGGCCGTGTCAAACCTTTCCATGGTAATTTTGGCATCTATGTTCGTGCTTATGCTTATATTCGCACGATGGGTCCGGAGGGATTAAGGCTTGTATCAGAATATGCTGTTTTAAACGCTAATTATATGATGAGGCGCTTAGCTCCATATTTTGACCTGCCACATGATACACATTGTAAGCATGAGTTCGTTCTATCTGGCCGCCGCCAGAAAAAACTCGGTGTTCGTACATTAGATATGGCGAAGCGGTTACTGGACTTTGGTTACCATCCACCTACCATTTATTTTCCGCTGAATGTTGAGGAATGTATGATGATTGAACCAACTGAAACGGAATCTAAGGAAACGCTTGATGAGTTTATTGACGTGATGATTCAAATTGCAAAAGAGGTTGAGGAGACACCAGAAGTTGTTCAAGAAGCACCGCATAATACTGTTGTTAAACGTCTTGATGAAACATTGGCAGCAAGAAAACCAGTGCTTCGTTACGAAAAATAATGAGTAAGAGGCTGACTTTCGCCAGCCTCTTTTATTTCTTTTTAATTTTACCTGTCCACGTTTTAAAGCCGCCTTTAAGATGACTGATGTCGGTGCATCCTAATCGTTTTAAAATACCAGCAGCTTGAGCGCTACGCATTCCTTGTTGACAATATAGATAAACAGGCCGATCTATGCGAATTTCTGCCTTTCGCATCCGAAGCTGACTAAGCGGGATATTACGTGCTCCTAAAATATGACCAGCTTCATACTCGTTCGGCTCACGGACATCGATCAATTGGGCTTTACGGTAGCCAGCTATAAATTCGTCTTGGTTTAGTGTTTTCAAGTACCTTTTTTGATATAATTTAGTGCCGAAAAAGTATGCGGCCATTACGATAATTGTGATGATTAGTATTGTCGTTCCTGTTCCCATTCGAAAAACCCCTCTCTCTTTCAAAAGCAAAACGTCCTCTTACATTATATAAAGGAATGGTAAGAGAAGCAAAGAAAATAGTAAAATTACTTTAGTCGTATTGCAGAACGATAAACATCAGTATTTTGAGATTAGTCGATTTTTTGCTAGACTAAATGGCAACTTCATATAATGACAAGGAGTAACTAATCATATGAAAAAAGAGGTATGGTACTTTTTAGATTCCGAAAATTGTACGCCAAGCTTTAATATGGCATGTGATGAAGCGTTGTTAATGTGGCATAGTGAAGGGAAAATTGGACCAACGATTCGCTTTTATGGCTGGAACCCGCCAACATTGTCAATCGGCTATTTTCAAACAGTTGAAAAAGAAATTAATTTGGATGCCGTAAGAGACCAGCAACTTGGTTTTGTGCGCAGGCCTACGGGTGGCAGGGCTGTTTTGCATGACATGGAATTGACATATAGCGTCATTGTCTCAGAAGCCCATCCGAAAATGCCGCAATCGGTTACGGAAGCTTATCGCGTAATCTCACAAGGAATATTGGAAGGTTTTAAAGAACTTGGACTTGATGCTTATTTTGCTATTCCAGCAACTTCTGGTGAGTTAGAAGAATTGAAAAATCCAAGGTCCTCCGTTTGTTTTGATGCACCATCGTGGTATGAACTAGTCGTTGAAGGAAGAAAAGTTGCTGGCAGTGCGCAAACGCGACAAAAAGGGGTCATTTTGCAGCATGGATCAATCTTACTAGATATAGATGAGAAAAAATTATTTAGCCTATTTAAGTATAAAAATGAGAGAATGAAAGAACGGATGAAGGCAGCCTTTAAAAATAAAGCCGTTTCTATTAATCAGTTAACAGATAAACAAGTAACAATCAAACAAGCAAAACAAGCTTTTAAAATTGGCTTTCAAAAAGGACTTGAAATTGAACTTGAACCATTTATACTTAGTGAGGGACAATTAAATATAATCAAAAGCATTGAAGAAGAAAAATATGCAAATGATGAGTGGAATTTTCGAAAATGAGCGAAAAACGCCTGAGAATTTTGTCGAAAATGTGGTACAAAAGCCACATTTTTTTGTTTGTTTCTCCAAAAAATACGATAAAATCTCGTTTTTATTTTGCAAACAAGAAAATTTTCCTTTTTTCGTGGTAATTATCGAAAATTGTAATTTAATCTTTATTTTTCTCTTATTTTCAATGAATTACTAGTTTGACAAAATTATCTTTTTTAGATCGCTTATCAATATGTAGTATGTCAGATAATATCGCAGATACTATATATTGATTTAAAGTGAATGTTATGATACTGTAAGTGTATTGAAAAACAGCTAGATAAAACTACTAGTATTCATTACCATGTGGTTTATTTTTATTACTAGTTTTAAGGGGAGATGAAATGATGGTGACGGCTGCTGCCGAAAGAATGATGGTTGATGTTGAAAGGTTGAATAAGGACATTGCATTATTCCCACAAGTACATGAAATAACAAAGGATATGAAACTGACACATAAAGGTGTATCACGGCTTGTAATGTTAGATCGGTATGCTTTTAAAGATACTGAAAAAATTACGCTAACAACCGGGGATTTTGTTGTTTTGACAATTAAAGAAGATCCAAAGTTTCCCGCACGTGGCACTGGGTATATTCAAGATATTGATTGGGAGCATAATAAAGCAGTTGTTTTGGTTGAGGAAGAATTTCGTGGGGTTTTTGAAACTGAAAAGGAAATGAAGACAGGCCTTATCACACGCTCTCTTGATGTCATTGAAAAGCCGCTTGAAATTTACTTTGAACAAATAGCCAAACGTGTCGCAACTGGCCTAGCGGCTGTTGAAGAGACGGTAGACAAGCGTCAGGAATGGTTTCAAAAATTTTATGAAGAACTTGCAAGTTTGAACTTTATTCCAGCAGGCCGTGTCCTCTATGGCGCAGGTTCTGATACAGCGGTAACTTTCTTTAATTGTTACGTTATGCCATTTGTTCAGGATTCAAGAGGTGGCATTTCTGAACATCGCACCCAGGTAATGGAAATTATGAGCCGTGGCGGCGGTGTTGGTACAAACGGTTCAACACTAAGACCGCGCAACACGCTTGCAAAAGGCGTCAACGGCAAGTCCTCTGGCTCTGTTTCATGGTTAGATGATATTGCGAAGCTCACACATTTAGTAGAGCAGGGTGGGTCGCGCCGGGGTGCTCAGATGATTATGCTGGCGGACTGGCATCCAGATATCGTAGAATTTATCATCTCAAAAATGCAAAACCCGAGAATATTACGATTCTTAATTGATAATACAGAAGATGAGCATATTAAAAAGCTTGCTAAAGATAAGCTGAAATTTACGCCGTTATCAGAAACGGAAAGAGCGATGTATCAAGGAATTGTAAATTATAAAGCAATTCCTGGAACTGGTGGTTTTTCAGACAAAGTGATCCGTGAAGCGGAGGATAAGCTTGAAACAGGAGGACATTATAGCGTTCATAATTCGGAATTTTTAACAGGTGCCAATATTTCCGTTTGTTTAACAAAGGAATTTATGGATGCTGTTGAAAAAGATGAATATTACGATTTAAAGTTCCCAGATGTTGAAAATTACAACCAAGTGGAAATGAAAATCTACAATGAAGAATGGCATAAAGTAGGCGATGTCCGCGAATGGGAAAAGCTTGGACATAGAGTTCGAGTATACCGGAAAATTCGTGCAAAAGAGCTTTGGAATTTAATTAACATTTGTGCAACATATTCAGCAGAGCCAGGCATTTTCTTTATCGATAATGCGAATGATATGACAAATGCACGTGCATATGGTCATCAAGTAGTTGCAACAAATCCGTGTGGTAGAGAATAGTTTGCCTCACGTTAAACACTGCGGAATTAAGCGGGGAATCTGAGATGACAACCCGAACCGAAGGCTGGTGAAAGACCAGTCAGGGGCAACGCATACGAGCTGACCGGTAACAGGAATAAAGCTCGCACGAGGCCGCAGCGCTAATGACGCATATTTACCATTAGTGAAAATATATGCTGAACTTACACGAATAAGGAAGTGTAAGAATCAAAGGATAAAAAGCCTTTGAGATAACAAACTTTTGGAACAACCTCTCGCACCATACAGTGTTTGTAACTTGGCTGCCGTAAACCTTGGCCAAATGGCAGACAAAGAAAAGAAAGTTGTTGATTTTGACAAGCTTAGAGAAACAGTCCGTGTTGGCGTAAGAATGCAGGATAATGTAATTAACGCAACACCATACTTCCTTGAGCAAAACAAAAAACAAGCTTTAGGAGAACGCCGCGTTGGCCTTGGTGTTATGGGCTTGCATGATCTCTTAATTTATTGTGAAACAGAATACGGTTCACAGGAAGGTAACGAGCTAGTTGATAAAATATTTGAGACGATTGCAACTGAAGCATATCAAGCATCAGTAGCACTAGCAAAAGAAAAAGGTAGCTTCCCATTCCTAGTTGGTGAAACGGAAGCAGAAACAAATCGTCTAAGAACAGCATTTACGGAAACGGGCTATATGAAAAAAATGCCTGAGGAAATCCGTCAGCAAATTCTAGAAAACGGTATTAGAAATTCACATTTACTAACTGTTGCTCCTACGGGATCCACAGGGACAATGGTTGGCGTGAGTACCGGTCTTGAACCTTACTTCTCATTCTCGTACTACCGAAGCGGTCGCTTAGGTAAGTTTATTGAAGTAAAAGCTGATATCCTTCAAGAATATTTAGATAAGCATCCAGAAGCAGATCCGGAAAAATTACCAAAATGGTTTATATCTGCAATGGATTTAAAACCAGAAGCACATGCTGATGTACAATGTGTAATTCAACGCTGGGTAGACAGCTCGATTAGTAAAACTGTAAATGCCCCTAAAGGCTACTCTGTTGAGCAAGTTGAAAAAGTTTATGAAAGATTATACAAAGGCGGAGCTAAAGGTGGAACAGTTTATGTTGATGGCAGCCGCGACGCTCAAGTATTAACACTTAAAGCTGAAGAAAACAGCTTCGATGATGTTGCATTTGATAAAGTGCCACATGAACAGCCACGTGTTGTATTAGTTGATACAATTAGTGACCTTCGCTCTACAGATGTAACAATCGGAAATGAAGTAGGAAATACTTGTCCGGTTTGCCGCAAAGGTAAAGTTAAAGAAATCGGTGGATGCAACACATGTACAAACTGTGGCGCACAGCTTAAATGTGGTTTATAAAAAAGACCCAAGAAATTTGAAAAATATTCATCAAAAAGGTAGCCCAAATCGCATATTGATTTGGGTTATTTTTTTATGCAACAAAAAAGTGACTTATTAAGATTGTGAAGGAAAATACTTAAATAAACGGGTTAGTTCAACTAGAGATTAGGGGGAATTGTAAAAATGCCCAAAATACCGGACCCTTTTTTAATTATATTATATGATAAATGTCCAATACTTTGGACAAATGAGGTAATAAGTTTGAAAAATATAATAAAAGTTCTAAGAAAAAAATTAGAAATTACGCAGAAAGATCTCGCTAAGGAATGTGGAGTTGTAAGACAAACCATTAATTGTATTGAAAATGATAAGTATGATCCAACTCTTGAATTAGCCTTTAAAATTTCAAAAGTTTTAAATAGGAAAGTAGACGAGGTGTTTATATATGAGTAAGTATGGCTCACAATACATAATTACTATGAATGATATAGTCAGAGAAGGTTCTGCAATACTACGAAAGAAAACCCAAGAAGTTGACCTTCCTGTTTCAAGTGAAGATAGAGATGCTTTGCTATGCATGCTTCAATATTTAAAAAACAGCCAAGATCCAAATATTTCAAAAAAATATAAACTTCGCCCTGGAGTGGGGTTATCCGCAAATCAAATCGGGCTTGATAAACGTATGTTTGCAGCACTTTTTGATGATAAAAATTTGGAATTTATGTTAATTAACCCAAAAATTATTAGCCATTCTCTCAATATGATTTATCTACCTGAAGGAGAAGGCTGCCTTTCGGTTGATAGGGAAGTTGAGGGATTAGTTCCAAGATATGAAAAAATTAAGGTAAAAGCATATGACATAAATGGGCAAGAAGTGATTTTCAAATTTAAAGGATATAGTTCCATCGTTATCCAACATGAAATAGATCATTTAGATGGTATCATGTTTTATGACAGGATAAATAAAGAAAATCCATTTAAACTACCAGACAATGTTGCAATTGGAAGTCTGTATTAATTTACAATATAAAGTTTTGGACAACAAAAGGCCAAATCTTTTATTAATCTAACGGTGCAATCCTTGAATAAGCAAAAGGGGATTTTTGGATAAAGGTTTATACCTGAATATGATTTGAATGGAGGAGAATACTAGGGAAAACATTAAGAGGGAGTTTTTTCTATGTACATACTTGAACCGATAAAATTAACTTCAAGTAAAACAAATACTACAGAACCATTAACATCTTCTGAAATGGGTAAACTTTGGGCGACATATATGGGAAACAGTATGGCGAAATGCATTTTAAGCTATTTTCTTCAACATGTTGAGGATGAGGATATTAAAACTTTAGTAAAAAATGCATACAATTTGAGTGTAGACTTCATGGAAACCATTAAAGGAATATTCGAAAAAGAAAGCTTCCCTATACCTAAAGGTTTCGGTGAAGAGGATGTAAACCCTGGTGCACCTCGTTTATTCGAAGATGAATTCTATGTTCATTATTTAAAATACACAGCAAAAGCAGGAATGAGTATTTATTCCGTAGCCGTACCACTTGCTTATAGAAACGATGTAAAAGAGTTTTTTAATTATTGTGTAGATTCTACAAAGACTTTGATGGAACAAATCAAAGAGATTTTAATGAATAAAGGCTTCATTATTAAACCACCTTTTATTCCGGTTCCCGAAAAAGTAGAATTTGTTCATAAGGACTTTTTAAATGGGTTTTTAGGACATGTGCGTCCTATGCAAGCATTAGAAATTACCCATTTGTACGATAATATAGAAAACAATGTCACGAGTAAAGCACTCATTATGGCATTTGCTCAAGTTGCCAAAAATGAAAAAATTCGGGTTCTATTTGAAAGAGGGAAAAACCTTACACATACAAATTTGGAACGCTATATGAAAAAGCTACATGATGAAAATTTGCCTTCTCCATCGTTTTTGGACCATTTGGTTACAACATCAATGTTTTCCCCCTTTTCAGACAAGATTATGTTAAACCATAAGATGGACATGTTCTCAATGAAACTGAGAGCGTATGGAAATTCAGTGGCTGTAAGTACAAGACATGATTTAGGGGTGCTCTATTTCAGGTCGTTAATGAAAATCCAAGGATTTGTTGAAGATGCAGCGGAAATTTGTATAGAGAATGGCTGGATGGAAAAACCGCCGTATGCAGCTGATAGAGAGAATATAGCATCGAATAAATAATCATCCCATATCCTATTGGAACATATTTTACGTATAGGAAGTAAGATAGTAAATAACACTAGACATGCACCCAGTATTGTAATTACTCGTATAATGCTATGAGTATTTATACGCTGGGGAGGTTCTGAAATGAATCATTATTATTTAAGTAATTATAGACAGGATGAAAAATTGGTTCATGACATTGAAAAGGCAATAAATGGAGAATATAGTGCGATAAATTGTTATGCAAAGTTAGCTAATTTGGCTTCAAACGACAATGAACGGAAACAAATTCTTGAAATTCGCCGGGACGAAATAAAGCATTTTCAACAATTTGGACAGATTTATGCTAGTCTAACTGGAAAACAACCTCGACCAAAAATTACTGAAGAATGCCCTACTGATTATTTAAATGGATTGGAGTTTTCTCTACAGGATGAGCAACAGACAGTTGATTTTTACTTAGAAATTGCGGATGTCACGACTAACCAATATATTAAAGAAGTATTTCGCAGAGCGGCAGCAGATGAGCAAAATCACGCCGTTTGGTTTCTTTACTATTTTCTAAAAGCTAGAAATTAAAAAAATTTGGTATGTCATCCTCAACTAACGGAGTGCGATTGCGGAACAAGTGCAATCGCTTTTTTTAGTCAATATTATACAAGAGGCTTTTCGTAAAATATGCTACACTTACTTTCAGAATATTATTAGGAGGCCTTTTTGCATGAAACAAGAGGAAAGAACGATTTGTTATGATTATGATTTACAAATCGAGGCCTATCGTTTTCATGGGATTATGCAAAAATTCCCAAACCACTTCCATGAATACTATGTGATTGGGTTTATAGAGAGTGGGAAAAGACGATTATCGTGCATGAATAAAGAGTATGTAGTTGGTACAGGTGATATTGTATTTTTTAATCCGCTAGATAATCATGCCTGTGAACAGATTGACGGTCATACACTAGACTATCGTTGCTTAAATATAAACCCTGAGATTATGAGAAAAGTGGCAATTGAGATTACTGGAAAAGACCATCTTCCTCACTTTACTGCTCCTGTTGTCTATCGTAGTGAACATGCCCATTTGTTGCATCATCTTCATCAAATGATTATGGACGAATTATCGGCATTTGAGAAAGAAGAAAGGTTTTATTTTCTTATGAAGCATCTAATTGAAGAGTATTGTCAAGCGGTTAAAGAAACAGAGCTTGGGGAAGTCGAGCGGCAAATTGTCAATATTTGTGATTACATCGAAGCGCATTATGCAGAACATATTGCTTTAGATGATTTAGCAAAAATTTGTAATATGAACAAATATACATTGTTGCGCTCATTTACCCGTATTCGCGGAATTACCCCCTATCGTTACTTACAAACAGTGCGGATTAATGAAGCAAAGAAACTGCTGGAGCAGGGGATGAAACCAATAGATGCGGCGCTGCACACTGGTTTCGTTGATCAAAGTCATTTTAGTAATTTCTTTATGGATTTTCTTGGACTCACTCCTGGGCAGTACCGAGATATTTTTATTAATCATATTCAATAATGTATTTTAAAAGGAAAGGACATAGGCATGGAAAATAAAATTACTGTAGGCCATTTAACAGCTTTTATAACGATTTTAATTTGGGGTACAACCTTTATTTCTACAAAAATTTTATTAAACGTTTTTTCTCCAATCGAGATTTTATTATTTCGTTTTTCGATAGGATTTATCGTATTAATGATTATATATCCATACAGGTTGAAGTTGGTCGATAGAAAACATAACCTCTTATTTGCATGTGCTGGTTTATGTGGTGTCACTTTGTATTATCTTTTGGAAAATATTGCACTAACCTATACAATGGCTTCTAATGTAGGTGTGATAAGTGCTGTAGTCCCATTTTTTACAGCAATACTTACTTATTTATTTTTAAAAGATGAACGATTACGAATCAATTTTTTTATCGGTTTTATCATGGCGATGATTGGCATCTTTCTTATCAGCTTTAATGGTGCAACAAATTTTCAACTAAATCCATTAGGTGATTTATTGGCGCTAGCTGCTACGATTGTTTGGGCTCTGTATTCAGTATTAACTAGAAAAATCAGCAGTTACGGCTATAACACAATCCAATCTACAAGAAGGATGTTTTTTTACGGCCTCCTATTTATGATTCCTGCACTTTTCCTATTTGATTTTAAACTAGAGCTAGGGCGGTTTGCTAACCCAACTTACTTATTTAATATATTATTTTTGGGGCTTGGTGCTTCCGCACTTTGTTTTGTTACATGGAATTTTGCGGTTAAGGTACTAGGAGCTATTAGAACGAGCGTATATATATATTTAATTCCTGTCATCACCGTTATTACTTCGATGATTGTACTGCACGAAAAAATCACATGGCTTGCTGCTTCCGGGACAATTCTTACATTAATGGGGCTTTTTATATCAGAAAGCAAAATTAATTTGAAGAAAAAGGAAAATATAAGCAAGGTCGTTTAGTGGTAATGTGATATTTTTGTAATGGATATGTTGAATTGAGTTAAAGAAACAAACTGTTAGAATTATTTTGGCTGTTTACTTTTTGATATATCAAGATTGTTAATGCCTATTGTGAAGTGGAATATAACTGGCGATTTATTGCCAGTTATATTTGAAGTATCCTATTTACCCTTATGTTTATTTTTAGCCTTTTGTATTTTTATCTCTCTTTTATAGCGCTTGAGGCTATCCCTAAGATATTTATTTTTCCTCGACTTCTCTTTCTTCTTCTGGCTATAGTCTTCTTTGATGGCTTCTTGTGCTTTGGTAGATATTTTGGCTTGTTTCATTTCCTTGGAAACCGTTCGTTGAAGTCTTTTAGGGTTTACCTTTTTGGGAATAATTTGATTAATTGCAATTCCCTTTTGGTCATGCTGTTCTATATATTTCAGCAAAACCAAATTGATAAACTCTAAAACTTCTTGATCTTTTGGTTCACGACCAAACATATACCGATAGGCTTTTAGGGTATTTACGGATACAATTTCAATGATTCCTACATAAAATTGACCATCATAAAAAATGGTTAGTTTCATTGCAGGTCCCTCCTCTAAATATATTAGAATGATGGACATCCCGAGGAGGGGAAGGTTACTTACAGCAAATGCATGCTGCATTCGGACTACCAACCGAATCGTGTTTTTACATTCTAGCTTAATTATACATATAATTACAATAAAATAAATGACTGCATTAATTTATTTGTGTTCGTATATTTAAAACTTAAAAATGGAATGCAGACTATTGCAATTGCTCCTGTATTATTAAAGCAGAAAATTGAAGAATAATCCTGTTATAGTATTGTATGGTATACTAATGTGTGGAATATAACTTTACGATGCAAAACTGGAGAGTGAAAAAATGCGAATGAAAAAAATAAAAAATGAGATTTGGGAATGGATTAAAACGATTGGTACTCCAATAATATTATTCTTAATTATTAATACTTTCTTCTTTACCCCAGTTGTAGTTGATGGTGCATCTATGATGCCTACATTAGAAGACCATGACCGTATCATTTTATCAAAAATTGAAGAACCGAAAAGATTTGATATCGTTGTTTTTCATGCAACAGAAGAGAAGGACTATATTAAACGTGTCATTGGCTTACCCGGTGATCAAATTGAATACAAAAATGATACATTATATATTAATGGCCAAGTATTTGAAGAAAATTATTTAGACGGAACTAAAACTGAACAAAGTTTAAATAGATACGGAGGGTTATTGACTACTGACTTCTCTGTCACAGTTCCCGAAGGCTGTTTATTTGTTATGGGGGATAACAGGAGAAATAGTCAGGATAGTCGTCATATAGGGGCAATTCCAATGGGAAAAGTAGTAGGTGTATCTAAAATTATTTTTTGGCCTATTAAAGATATAGAGATAGTGAATCGGTAAATACTTTAAGTATGGAATATAAAAGTTTTACTTTTTGTTAAATGTTTGAATTGCGTTTCTATTACAAGTAGGGGCGCTTTCTTTTTTATTAGGATAGTTCACTACTGAAATCAAAAAAAATTTGAACAAGGTAATTGGCTCTAAATTATCTTCGGAAAATATATTTTACACTGATACCTGGGGGTGTTTTCTACCCTGCAAAAAGCAAAGGATGGGAGCATTACTATGAGCTTATATAGGTTTATTGCATCAGATAATCCATTAGCCGAAGTGGATTATAGTGGTTTTGTTAAGATGAAGGTAAGAGATATAAAGAAAATCGAACCTGTACCAAATCCACCAGCATGTTTTCAATCATGGGATGAGATGGATGAAGAGGTAACCATACTTTATGCTAAGGATGAATCGGAACTTGGCGGGCCAAGTATATCAAGATGTGATAATCCTCCATACGGTTTGGATAATTATATTAAGAAAGATTATATTTACTGGCTTGAGGGGGATTTTAGTCAAAAGTTTTTACAACAACTTACTGAATATGTTAAAAGTGTCAATCTCAGCGAGATTTCTTGCAAAGACTTTGAAATTCTTCGAAATCATAAATGTTGTGGTTTGAAAATTATGTAATAAAACAAGGAAGGGAACTAAGTTGGACAAAAACGATAAGCAAAATAATAATGACAGTGGAACTTGGAAAATATGGGATACTATTTTTTCTCAGGACTTCTCTCTTTTTTTAAAGATAGTAAAGAGGCAGAAAATGATGATAAGAAGTTCAAACAAATGTTGTTGCAAATATTGTTCGGTATTATTTTCACAGCGATTATTTTTGGGGTCGTTTCAATGATACTCAACTAAAAATGACAATACTATATAAAACATTATTTCACTAAAAGAATCATTTGTATATCAATTATAGGTGATGAAGCATGCAAATTAATAGACTTCTTGAAATCGTATATATTTTACTTGATAAAAAGATAATAACCGCTAAAGAATTATCTGAGCATTTTGAAGTATCTCAACGGACTATTTATCGTGATATAGATACTTTAAGTACTGCAGGAATACCGATTTATACAAGCAAAGGTAAAGGTGGGGGGATAAGGTTACTTGATCATTTTGTTCTTAACAAATCTTTGCTTTCGGAAAAAGAACAGCTTCATATTTTATCTTCTCTTCAAAGTTTGAAGGCTTTAAATGTTCCAGATATTGAACCTGTGCTGAAAAAATTAACTGTCATGTTTGATAAGAATAATACAAGCTGGATTGATGTGGATTTTTCTCAATGGGGTAGTGGCGCGATTAAAAAGGAAAAATTCAATATACTGAAAACTGCAATTTTAAACAGAAAGCTTGTTGTGTTTGATTACTATAGTTCATATGGAGAAAAAACAGAAAGAACAATAGAGCCGGTAAGGCTTTTATTTAAAGGCCAAGCTTGGTATGTTTTTGGTTTTTGTAGAACAAGAGATGAGTACAGGATATTTAAAATAAATCGGATAAAAAATCTTACGCCTGCTAACGAAACATTTGAAAGAAATGTACAAGAGGATATTTGCATGAATCCTCAAGACTTGACAAGTAGCTATACTAATAAAACAGAAACACTCATTCTAAAAATTGACCCGCGCATGGCTTATAGGGTATACGACGAATTTGATCAAAATAACATTATAAAAAATCAAGACGGAAGCTTTACTGTAACTGCTATTTTTCCTGAAAATGAATGGGTCTATGGTTATGTGTTATCATTTGGAAATTTTGCAGAAGTCGTCGAACCGGAGTATATGCGAAATATCATTAAAAGAAAACTAGAGGATAGTTTGAGAAAATATTTATAATATGACATACTGTTGTCAAATTATGAGTGTTATACTGATTTCATTCTAACATGAAAGAGGTATATGACATGGATTATGAAATCGTTCAATTGGAAGAAAAAAAGGTCGCTGGGCTTAAAATTAGAACCAATAATAGTGACCCGAATATGAGCACTGCCATTGGAGATGCTTGGAAAAAGTTTTTTGAAGATGGAACATACCAGTCCATCCCCGACAAGAAAAATGATAAATGCATTGGATTGTATACAAACTATACGAGCAATGTTAATGGCGACTACGATGTGGTCGTTTGCTGTGAAATTCATAATACTTCTAATTCTATTAGCTTAGTTCATTCAGAAATCATCCCTGCTGGAAAATATGCAAAATTTATAATTCATGGTCATGTGCAAAAAGCGGTAGCAGAATTTTGGATGAAGCTTTGGTCTATGGACTTGGATCGAAAATTCAGCGGTGATTTTGAAGAATATCAAGGTTGTTTGGAGCCAGACAATGTAGAAGTACATATTTATATTTCTTTAAATTAAATCGGAGTAAAAAATTTTGTTATGGCGAACGGTATTTAGATTCCAAGTGGAGCGCATTTAGGGAAATATAGGGATGGTTATTCTGCTTTAGAATGGAAGTGAGAGGGTCGTCCGAGACCACTGAAAAAATTGAGCCATTTCAAACTTATTGTCCTAGAATCACTTTTATTGTCCAATAAGAGTCATTTATTGTCGAGTTTAGGCAACTTATTGTCCGATTACCATATATTTGAAATATATATGGATTATGAAAGCTACTTTTTCAGTAGTCTCGGATCGTCCCTGCGTTTCTGTGATAGGAGAGTCGAAATTGAAACCTGATGAGATAGTAAGTTATTGTTTAAAAAACTTTAAAGGAACAGTTCTCACAGAGAGCTGGGGAGAAAAAGGCATTTTCTATAATCCAAATCACACACTCAAGCGTGGGATATATGTACTCACAATAAAGGAAAAAGATGGTAAAAACGATAAGGCATCTGATTTGAATAGAGAAAATACATTTAGAGTTAATTTAGGAATTAGAAAAAAAACTTTTGTAGAACTATTCTCGTTTATTCCGAAAAGACCACAAGCTGGTGGTGTTGTTGAAATGGAGTATAATTTTAAGGAGTATAATAAGGTGATCCCTCATCCTGTATATGCTTGGATGGGATGGATTAGTATTCTTAATCCATCGAAAGAAGCTTTTGAGAAATTAAAGCCATTCATTCAAGAAGCTTATGATTTTTCTTTAGAGAAATTCAATAAAAAATAATCCACTTATGAAATAATTTTCTAAAAGTGAAAGGAAGTAGCATGGATAAAGCCACTGTTGAAACAATTTGTTTGAATCTTACAGGTAGTACTCAAGAATATAAAAATGAGTGGGAAGCTGACCGTTTCTTAGTTGGGAACAAACTATATGCAATGATTGGTGAAGATCCAGAAGGTAATCCTATCTTAACTTTAGAATGTGATCCAAATCGTTCAGAAGAATTGCGAGAGAATTACGATGGAATTATGCCTGGATACTATATGAACAAAAAACACTGGAATTCAATTTACTTTGATTCAAATATTCCAGACGAGTTAGTCGAAAAACTAATAGTCCATTCTTATTCACTTATTTTACAAAGTTTACCTAAGAAAATACAAACAGAGATGAGTTAAATGAAAAAACCGAAGTCTGCTGAAGAGAGGCAGACTTCGGTTTAGAAATGTTATAGTGACTTTATTGTTCTACGCTACAATTAGTCAAATATGGAAGCAAGAATCATGAATGAATCTGTGCAAATTGGTCTAGCTTGCAGATTTTAAAGATATTTTGAACAGGCTCGCTTACATGGATTAATTCCACTTTTGCATGTTGTGACATTGGATATATCCATTTTAAAAGCAAACTTATCCCTGTACTATCTACAAATCCCACTTTTGAAAAATCAATCACAACCCATTTATAATCATCCAATCCTTGATATGCAAACAGTTCTTCCTCTAACTGATGCGATGATTCAAAATGAATATCGTTTGTAAAAGCAATGTTTAAAACATCCCCAGCATTCATGAAATTGATTAACATAATAAATCCCCTTTCAAATAAGTTAGGTTCTATTCGTAACGTTTGCATTCATAACCGTAATCCAAAATAGCATGAACTTTACTCGAAGTATTTACGACTTCCTAAGGACTATATTTACTATCTGGCCGTTCTGTTCATACGTGAACTGCTCACATATTTGTTGAAGTATAAATAGCCCTCTTCCTCTTTCTGCCGTTACACCTGGACAATCTTGCTGCATGTAACTCTCCCATTCAAATTCACTCCCAATAGAAATCACCTGTATATGGATTTCGTATTCATTCTCATCAATGGTCACTGTAATGTCATCACAAGCTTTTTCAGAACCATGACAAATATAGTTCGTGAGCACTTCCCATAAGACAAACTTAATATTATAGAACGTGTAATCTCCTTCCCCTTGCTGGAAAGTTGCACAATACTTCATTTTATTAAGGATTTCTTCAATAGTAGATGAAATATTATCACGTTTCAACTTTTTGATAGAATAAATAATCATAGCTATACATCCCTGGCACGAAGTCGTTCTATTAATATTTTTAATAATGGATTTGCATCGTTGCATTGATGTTCTAACCGATATAGTTGGCTCCATAACGAATTATAGATGGAGCGATATTGTTCATGAATCTCCCCTTGAAATGACCGCTCCAAGTGCATTAGGCGAAACTTTGCATAGTTTCTCTCTTCCCTACTATTCTGTATATCGCCTAAATCCATACGGACTATTTGTTCATTGACTTCATTAAGAAGTGCTGATGCCATTTCTTCTAAACTTCCATATTCAACATTCTCATATTTCAATCGAACCTGTTTCATCCTCAAACCCCATCCCGTCAGAAAAATTCCATGCCTATTTTAGATATAGAACTTAAAAAATTTAGTTCTTGAATTTATTTGTCAGCTCATTATTCAAATAGCTTAGTTGTTCTGCCATCTCTGTTATTCGAAGAGAGGCATCCGATATTTCCTTGAATGTTTTTCTAAACTCCTGAATAGACCCTCTGAAACTGTATATGCGACTATCATTTGATTTCACATTCTCGACTGACGACTCTAATATTTGGATAATATTTCGATTAGTTTCTCGGAATAGACTTGTCTCCTCAACAATTTCCTGATAGCTATTCTCAAACTTATCAATCGTCTCCTGCACTGTACTAATTTGTCCTTGAATATGATCAAGTGCCTGCTCTGTCTCATGTGCAAGTTTCCTAACTTCTTGGGCCACGATTGAAAAGCCCTTTCCATGCTGGCCAGCACGTGCTGCCTCAATCGCTGCATTCAATGAAAGGATATTTGTTTGATTTGAAATACCGCGAATCGTTTTTACTATTTGACCAATCTTTGTTGAGCTTTCACTTAATTCCTGAGTCAGGGATTTAGTTGTTTCGATTAAGTCAACAACATGATCAACCTTTGTTAAGGCCTGTGTTACATCCCCTCTACCGTGATCAACAGTTGCTATCATTTCTTTAGAGGACTTAGTGATGCATTCCACCTCATTGAGTATTCCTTCCACCAATCCTTGTTTATCAGCGATAGTAGAAGTTGTTTCTTCTGCACTTGCTGCTAGAGTAGCAGCAGAATCATTCAACATCGTCTGCAGCTCTTCTATTTCGTTCAACCTCATCATAGATGAGGTGTATGATTCAATATATGTTTCGATTCCAATCTGCATATCAAAGGAGCATAAACGCTGGAATGACAAATAATATTTCATTGCATCTTCCCATGTGTCAAGTTCTCTCGTTAGAACACGAAGCATTTCATTTTGGATTAATGTATAGGCGCCAATATACCATTCTGGAAATAAACCAATTCGATTATGAATATTTCCAATGACCTTCCGGCGAATAATATACTGTTCGTCTATTTTCCCTGACACCATGTCAAGCAAATATTGAGTTAGGGTTTTCATTAATTTTTCTATTGTTGAATGCTTATCAATAATCTCAATCAAATTAGGCATATTTTGTAGCTGTTCATAAAAGGCCCCTACAATTGAGGTGGCATTCTTTTCCATTATAGGCCGTATTTCAACGAGATTTTGAATGTCTTCTTCTGTTAAACCGACAAACTTAATTTGTATACCTTTATCCTTTTTCAGCAACTCTTGAAAATCATAATTACTTTCATGCAGTCTATGTTCAACCGCTATATGCGTTAGCACGTCCTTTTGATCATCTTTACGGAAAAATCGTAAAGCCCCAGATTGATTATTTAATAGTGATTTAAATGGACAATCTCTCATGTTCGTCCTCCTAACAATAAGTATGTCTTTTATCCTATTTACGGATAATTATACAGGTGATTTTGTAATATTTCATCATAGAATACAACGATATTATAAAACTTTTATTAAAAAAAGAGAGAACAGATTAGATAACCTATCATTTATGGTAAAATAAATAAAACATTGTATTGGATGGCAGGTAAAGATATGAACATATACATTGTAGATTGTGATGCAAACAGTGCAAAACAGTTAACAACCATTCTCAAAAAAGAGTATAAGAGTACTTATCATGTTACTATAAATTCCTTAACCTCAGAATCTAGACTTTCTCAAATAAGACAAGATTCTATTTTTGTATACAAGGGACACTACAACGCTCCCATAATGGAGCAGATAAAAAACTTTTGCTTGAAGCAACAATTTCCTCTACTTGCCGTTGTTAGCAAAGAAAGCTATTCTTCTGGACATCATTCCTTTGATTCGGGGATCTTGATGGATGTTGTTACGGATCCGACCGAATCCGAGCTATTTTTGCGAATTCGCCTGCTGCTTAAACATCAGGATGAAATGAGAAACAGAATTGACAAAGAGATACAATTAAAGAGCGCTATCAATCATATTACCAATGAACTAGAGCTTGCAAAAAAACTGCAACAGCTTGTTCTTCCAAAAGATTTCTCTAATCAGGATATTAAATTTAACGCTATTTATAAACCATCGGAACAATTATCAGGGGACTTATACTTTTGGGTTAAAATTTCTCCTCATGAATATGGATTTATTTTAATGGATGTTAGCGGGCACGGTGTCCATGCGTCATTGGTTAGTATGGCAATGCGCTCTTTATTACCAGGCTTATTAAAAAGGGTAAAGAATCCAGAAAAAATCTCCAAGGCACTTAATGAACATATGCTTGCGTTATTTGAAGGACGCAATGACCAATTTCATTATGTGACAACCTATTTCACAGCAATGATTCTATTAATTGACACACAGAAGAAGTCATTCTCCTATGTGAATGCAGGGCACCAACCAGGACTGATGCTTCAAGACGGCATCGTAAGAATGCTCGAATCAACAATGGTTCCCATCGGATTAATTCATGCCCCTCGAATTGAAGCGAAAACCATTCATTATCAAGCACCAGCGAAGTTACTCCTATACACCGATGGGCTAATAGAAACCCCGAATTGTACGACAATCAGTCGTTTACAAAGGTTAATAACGGATTTTACTGCTATGGAAAATGAAGATGAATCTTTCATGCTGGAGGAATTTCTAACTAGTCGGATAAGGGAGTGCACGGTTTCGGATGATATTTGTATCGTTTCAATTACATTAAATTGACAAAAGTTCCAAGCGCCCTCTAATTTTGTTCACGCCATAGGTAGTTTCATGACGCGGTAGGTGATATAATTAAATAAACTATTCACGGATGAGGTGAGTGTCAAAATGAATACTGCAAAAGAACGCTTACTTAAAATAATTGAAGAAATACCTGAACAAGAAGTAGATAAAATTTTAGACTTTGCGGAATTTTTAAAAGCTAAAAAGGAAAAAAACTTATATAAGGACTTAACAAAAGCTAGTGAAAGTAGCCTTGATTTTTGGGATAACGATATTGATGACGAGGTTTGGAATAATGTATAAACAGGGTGATATTGTTTTAGTTGCTGTTCCATACAGTGATTTAACAAATAGAAAGCAACGACCTGCGCTAGTTATTTCGAATGATAATTATAACCAAGTGACTGAGGATTTAGTTGTTGCTGCTATTACTTCACAATTAAAGGATCTAGATTATTCCGTAGTAATTGAACCAAAAGATTTAAACGAGGGTGAACTTAAAGTTACATCGGCGATTAGGGCAGATAAAGTTTATACACTTTCAAAAGATATTATCAGAAAAAAATTTGGACAAGTAAACTCTGAGGTTTTAGAAGGCGTTAGGACAAAACTAAACGAACTAATAAAATAAAAACGTCGTAATCCAAACCGTTGGACAGCGACGTTTCTTTGTGAATTATAACGATTTTAACAGCATCACATAATGAATAACATCATTCAAATGTTCATTGCAATAAAAAATACAAAACAAAATCTGCGGTGAATTTCTCCGCTTTTCTTATAATGTAAATGAACAAATTTAGGGAAATGAAGTATAATTTATAGTACCAACCATTAATACAAAGTGATAGAATTTTAATGGACACTTCCCTAGTTTTCCAGTTATACTAGGTGTCCTAATTGTAGAGGCATTAGCTCAAGTAAGTGCAGTTGTAATGTTAAGTAAGGAAGGAAATCATGGACGATTAGGGCTTTTGGCAGGAATAGATAATTGCCGCTTTAAACAACAAGTAAAACCAGGAGACCAACTCTGTCTTGAAGTTGAAATTACCAGATTAAAAGGTCATATCGGGAAAGGGAAAGGTCTTGCTACTGTTAATGGACAATTAGTATGCGAAACAGAACTGATATTTGCATTTGGTGATTAATATGTTGATTTTCAAAATCAATGTTGTCTGAAAATTACAAATTAATTGATAGTAAAAATCAAGAACGTATATATACATCAGTATTCTTAATCGTGAAAAGGGCATCCAATGCGGAAATAGACTTATTGGATAGCCCTATTTTTTAGTCATACAAAAAAAGGAAAATTAACTATTTATTTAAAACTAAGTATGTTATAATTAGTACTAGGTTTTAACACTAACTTCTAATAAAATTTGAGGTGGAATATATGATAGGGTCAAGAATAACAGCCATTGGAACATATGTACCAGAAAAAGTCCTTACAAATTTCGAATTAGAGCAAATGGTCGAAACAAACCATGAGTGGATTGTACAAAGGACAGGAATTCATGAACGTAGAATAACTCGTCTTGATGAGTTTACTAGTGATTTGTGTGTTTCAGCTGTAAATGATTTAATGCAAAGATATAATAAAAAAGTTGAAGATGTAGATATGATTATTGTGGCAACGAGTACACCTGATTTTCAATTTCCATCTGTTTCAAGCATCATCCAAAACCGATTAAATATATCACAAACGGGTGCAATAGATTTAAGTGCAGCGTGTGCGGGGTTTGTTTATGCTTTACATACAGCCCACAGCTATATTGCATCTGGACTGCACAAGAAGATACTTGTGATTGGGGCGGATACAATATCAAAAATCACAAATTATACTGATAGAAACACATGCATTTTATTTGGGGATGGTGCAGGTGCGGTATTGGTAGAGAGGGACGAACAAGCAAAAAGTTTTCTTGGATTCCATGTAGGAAGTGATGGAAGTGGAGCACAACATGTATATTGTTCAGGACTATCAAAAAAGGTCAATGGAATTGAGTTAATCGATACTCAATATCTTGTGCAAAATGGTAGAGAAGTATTTCGGTGGGTCGCAAGGAATGTTCCAGATGGTATAAGAAAGATTTTAGAACAAACACAAACGGGTCTTGATAAAATTGATTGGTTTATACCCCATAGTGCTAACTTACGGTTAATAGAGCCTATTTGCGAAAAATTGGAATTCCCTATGAAAAAAACTCTTTATAGCTTGGTGAACTTTGGAAATACTTCCGCTGCAACAATTCCTTTAGCTCTTGATCTTGGAATCCGTGAGGGAAAAGTAAAAAATGGCGATCGAGTTCTTATGTACGGTTTTGGATCGGGTTTGGTTCATGCTGGACAACTTTTAGAATTAAATTTTGATGAACAAGTAAATAATCCTACCCCGTTGTGATAGCTATCTAATAGAATCATGGATTATGTAATTTCTGGGCTAGTTTATTGGAAAAGGACGAGAAAAATGGAAGTCTTTAAAAAAGTCAGCAAAAAGTTTTATCCGAACGAGTTAAAAGAATGGCTTTATCGTGAAAATAATGAAGATCTTTCAGAGTATGAAAAAAGATAGTTGAGTAAATTAAAAAGACAAAATCTACTTGGAATTATAGCGCTTTTTATGGGTGGTATTGCTTTTGCATTCGGACCAGATTTTGGACTTCTTCCTGCTATTTCAATTGTATTTTGTATTTTTACTTATGGGACTTTTGATAAAAGTATAGAGGATAATCCTTGGCCTTTTTACATTGGATTTATTTTGTCTCTAATTGGGTTATACATGGTTCTTCGAGGCCTACATCATGATTTAAATATACAACCTACGAACTTATTTGAGGATATCGGTTTTGGCGGTATTATTGCTTATGAAGTAAAAGACAAGGAACTTATTGCTAAAATCCCTGCTCAAGTTTCACCCGCAGGCTTTAGTGGTGAAATCGTTATTGTTTATGAATTTCGCGATAAAATGTTTCAAGCAGAATCAATTGAGTGGCAGAGGTATGAGTGAATTGTTGAACCTCTTTTATTACAATGGTGAATTCAATGGTAAAAAAATAGCTGGAAATGGGGTTGCTTCCGCCTTGTTAAAAAGTTTAAGAAACATTAACTAGGGGAAATCATCATTTTGATTTCCCGCTTTTTTCTTTTTAGTATTCCTTTTTAATTTTGTAGCTTGAACTCAGCTTGTTTTTTTTTACTGTCCATTTTTTCTACGAACTGTTATTGTTTCTCCGCCTATTCCCCAATTATCAGTATCAACTTCATCAATAACTACAACAGTTGTATTAGGATTTTTCCCTAACACATCGACTAGCAATTGCGTTGCCCCTTTAATAAGCAATGCTTTTTTTTCTGGTGTAACATTTTCATTTGTAATTTTAATATTTACATATGGCATAATGATTTCCCCTTTTTATTTTATTATTTGTTATAATTTATAATCGTATTTTTCGTGATTGGTAACTTCTCAAAACGAATTCCATTGATAAGCAGGCATGAACCGATGAATACGGCACACGCGGCACCTATTAAAGCAGCGTTAAAATTTTGCGTAATAGATGCTAAAACCCCAGCAATTGTTGGTCCAACCATTTGTCCGACAGCATAAATGGCCGTCATATAGCTGATAATCTTGCTGCTATTAGCTGGATTCATTTGTCTTGCTAACGTTGTAGCAAGAGTTGTAATCCCCATAAACGTCGCTCCAAATAATATTGCGCTTATTATAAAAAACGTTTGGGATGCTAAGAAAACTGGCATTGCAATTCCAATAGATTGTAGGGTCATTGCCAAAACTAAAGATGTAACAAATCCTCGTTTTTTTGCGAGCGATGACCAAAGGATACAGGATGGAACTGCCGCCAACCCAACAATCATCCATACAAAGGTAGGGACACTACCAACGGTGGAGGTTTTTTCAGCAATTGAAACGATAAAAGTGCCTGTAACAATATAACCTAATCCCTCTATGCCGTAGGCTGCAACTAACCATGGAAGCCATTTGGCAGGTGGTAGTTGTGCTTGTGAAAACACTTCTTGTTTATGCTTCTTTGTAGCAATGTTGTGAGAATCTTTAAGCCACATCCATACGAAAACAGTTAGAGCCCCGCTGACAATTGCGAGTCCCACCCATGCTCCCTCCCAATGAAAGAGATGGTTTAGGCTTGGAACGAATAGACCAGTTAAAAAGATTCCTAGTCCTACTCCCGAATAAAATATCCCTGACCAATTTGTCTTCCCTACGGCGGCAAGTTTATCCAATACAATACTTGAAGCTAAAACAAATATAAAAGCACTTGCAATACCTGAAATAAAACGGAATACTAGCATAAGAAAATAAGAATGTGATAGTCCCATACTGAAGGTTGTTACAATGCTAACAACTAGACTTATCCTTAAATACATTGTTTTGTGCTTTCTTAAAGGCAGAACTCCCGCTAAAAGGGCCCCAAGTAAATATCCTCCGTAATTGCTTGTAGCAAGATAACCAGCAAGAGCGTCGGAAAAAGAGAGGTCATTTTGCATAAGTGGGAGTATTGGTGTATAAGCGAATCTTCCAATTCCCATCGCAACCATTAAAGATAGTATGCCCCCAACTAAAAACAAATAGGAATGCTTAATCTAATATTCACCTCCGAATTTTTCTATATTACAATCATACTGGATTTTTGTTATATGGTATAATACATAAAATTGATATCGGCTATCAGTTTTCGAGATGGCTGAAAGGTATATGGGGGATTACGATGGATTTGCAAGCTTTGAAAATTTTTCAAATTGTAGCTGAGTTGGGGAGTATTTCGCAAGCAGCTAGAGAACTTAATTATGCACAATCAAATATCACGACAAAGATTCAACAACTGGAAACAAGTCTTGAAACAACTTTGTTTTATCGTCATAATCGTGGAACTACATTAACAGCAAAGGGAAAAATGTTACTGTCTTATACAGAAAAAATATTTCGTCTTTTAGATGAGACCCAAAAAGTGATGAGTGATGAAGAAACACCAAAAGGCCCTATAATCATTGGTTCCATGGAAACGACAGCTGCCGTCCGCTTACCGGCCCTACTTTCAAAGTACCATCACAAGTATCCAGAAGTTGATCTCACTCTTAAAACTGGCCCTACTGAACAAAATATCCAAGGGGTACTGCAATATGAACTTGATGGAGCATTTGTAGCTGGTCCTGTTGAACACCCAGAACTTATCCAAACGACGGTAATAGAAGAAGAATTAGTACTCATTACAGATACGATTCACTCTTCTTTATCCTCAATTAAAGATATGCAGACTCGTACTCTACTTGTATTCCGTGCTGGCTGTTCATATCGAGCGAGATTCGAACAATGGTTACATCACGAGGGACTCGTCCCACATAAAATTATGGAGTTTGGTACACTTGAAGCAATCGTGGGTTGTGTATCTGCAGGACTTGGCATAAGTCTCCTTCCTCGTAGTGTTATTGAAAAACATGTACAAGAAGGAAGTCTGAGAATGCATCCAATCCCAAGTCCATACGGAAAAGTTAAAACAATATTCATATACCGCAAAGATAAATATATGCCCACTTCTTTAATGAAATTTATGGATATGTTAAGTGACAAAACAAGCTGGTTAAATAAAAGATTTTAAGTAGAAGAGAGACATCCAAATGTTTGCTAGTGCACATTAATAGAAGTTTTCTATATAAAGGTTTAAAAATACATAATTGAAAATATTGGTGGTGGGTGAAATGCCTTTTATAACAATTAAATTGGCTAAAGGTAGGACAATTGAACAAAAACAGCAATTTGTTGAAGCGATTACTCAAGAAGCAGTAAAAACTTTAAACGTAAAAAAGGAATGGATAACCGTAGTGTTTGATGAATACGAACGAGAAAATTGGGCTACAGATGGGCAGCTACATTCAATAAAATTTGGCGATGGATTTGGAAAACAAGGAACAGAATGATAAAAGTTTTTTAACTAGGAGTGATTGTTCAATAAGAGCAGTCGCTTTTATTGATACATCAAAATCCGTTTACTAAATTCTGTTCTAAATCCAGTCCCAGCTGCTTACGATTTAATGATACAAAGCAAATAAAATCTAAGCAAATCAAAATCGCAATGTAAATCGAAATCTCACCCTAAGGAGGACGTAAAAATGGAGATTGATGGCGTCTTTTCTGGTGGCGGTATGAAAGCGATTGCTTTTGTTGGAGCAATTGAAGTGATGGAGCGTGAAGGTTTTATTTTTAAAAAAGTAGCAGGGACTAGTGCGGGAGCCATCATAGCTGCACTTATTAAAGCAGGCTATAAAGCGAACGAGATTAAAGAAATATTAACGGAGGTAAATTTTAAAAAGTTTTTGGACCGACCGAATACTAGAATCCCGATTCCTTTGTTAAAATGGGCCCACTTTTACTTTCGAATGGGTGTATATAAAGGGGATGCCCTCGAAGCGTGGATGGCGCAATTATTAAAAGACAGAGGAATCGAGACATTTGCAGATATTGAAGAAGGATCGTTAAAAATCATTGCCTCTGATTTAACAAAAGGCCGTATGATTACTTTGCCCGATGATTTAAGCGAGTATGGATTAAATCAACATGCCTTCCCGATAGCAAAAGCGGTAAGAATGAGCGCGGGAATACCGTATTTTTTTGAACCGATGAAAATCTATGATCGTCTCGGAATCAAATCGGTTATTGTTGACGGAGCAGTTTTAAGCAATTTCCCCATCTGGTTATTTGAAACAAACGATGACCGGCCCATCGTCGGGTTTAAGCTGAGCCCCAAGCTTGAAAATACCCCACCTAACAACATCAAAAATGCCTTTGATATGTTGCCAGCTCTAATTGAAACAATGCTTACTGCTCATGATGCACGGTATATATCAAAGAAGGTTGCCAGCCAAATCATCTTTATCCCAATCGAATCTGTAAAAAACACGGAATTTACATTATCCAGCAAGATGAAAAAGGAGCTGGCAGAAGTAGGAAGGCAAAAAGCGGAAGAATTTATCGAAAAATGGCGAGGATAAAAATTATGCTGTTCCATCAACAAAAAAAGAATCAAGCCTAAAAATGTGCTCGATTCTTTTTTTTGCCTTTATTACCTTCAATAACGGTAAAATTATGTTCTTTTTGTCTTGTTGTAGCCATTGTTCGCAATGGTTTCTTATTACTTGGGCGTTTCTGTGATGACCCTCTTACTTTTGTTGTTAAATGGTTAGACGTTTCGTTATATAACTTTTTTTTGGACTGCTGTACAGCTTTACGATACTTTGCATCCACACCACTATAACCGCCTATACGCTTTTTCATTACAATTTTGTATATTGCGAAAATAATTCCCAAAACAACAGCAGCGATCAAAACATCTCTAAGTAATCCTAGAGGATTTGCAATTAAACGATACAATAACCCAATTCCTGCTAACCCAATGATTCCAACGATAAGAGGATGAATAGTTGGTCGCCTAAACAAGAGGCCCACCTCCCTATAGATTTATTAATCAAACGATATTTTGAGTTACTTTGGAATCTGCTATTTCTTTATCATATTCAAGCATTCTTTTAAAAGAAGCTATTGAAACCTCAATTTGGTCCTTTGTAGGTTCTTTTGTCGTCAGTAATTGAAGCCACAGGCCGGGATAACCGAAAACCTTGAGCACTGGAACCTCCCGTAGTTTATTAGTAAACTGCAAAACCTCAAATGATAAACCTAAGACAATTGGGAGAAGTGCTAATCTATTCACGACTCTCACCCACAAAGGTTCTGTAGGAACAAGCATATAGACGAATACGCCAACAATGACTGTAAATAACATGAAGCTTGAGCCACAACGGTAATGAAGCCTTGAGGCAGCCTGCACATTGTCTACTGTTAGTGCTTTCCCATTTTCATAAGCATTAATCACTTTATGCTCTGCACCATGGTATTGAAAAACACGCTTTATTAATGGCGTTAAAGAAACAAAATATATATATGAGATAAGCAACAGAAATTTAATAAATCCTTCGATTAAATTTTGCATAATGTGGCCTGGAAAGATTGGCCTTAATAATTCGGCAAGGAAGGCTGGTGTTAGCGTAAATATAAATTTTCCGAATAAAAATGAAATAACACCGACGACAGCTACTCCAAATAACATTGTTAGCTTGGATTCCTTCTTTTCAGTTTGTACCTTTTCATCATCTTCTGGACTAACATCATAGCGTTCACTGGAGAAGTTTAAATGCTTGGAGCCATTTGCACTTGCTTCAATAATCGCAACAATACCGCGTACAAAAGGTATTTTTTTCAACTTGGCAAGGACTGGTCTGCCTTCTTTTTCAACATGGAAATATTCAATGGATTGATCCTTCCTGCGAATGGCTGTAACAGATGAGTGTTTTCCACCAAACATGACACCTTCAATAACAGCTTGCCCACCGTAAATTTGCTTTCTGTTTGACATTCTATGTTTCACCAACCTAAAAGTTTCTAAATAATTTCCTCTTTATATATATTCTACAGGAAAAATGATGAAACCTCTATATGAATACAATAAATAGTATGTCCATCTTGGGAAAAAATAACACGTTCAAACGTTCGTCATGATTAGCATTATTTCGGACATAATGAATAATGGAGGTGTTTTATTATGGCAGAAAATCAAGATCATCACGCGGCAAAAAACAATCCAGCACTTGAACAGAATAAAGAGGATGAACCGCTATCACATCTTTCTAAAGTCGTCATTATTGGTTTTATTGGTGGCGTTTTTTGGAGTCTTATTGGTTATTTGGCATATTACTTTAATTTTACCGAAATGGGGCCCTCATTAATCCTCCAGCCTTGGGCTATTGGTGATTGGAAATATGAAACGACAGGCCATTGGATTGGAATTATTGTTATTGGGCTACTTTCAATTGGAGTCGCCCTTGTTTATAATGTTTTTTTGAAAAACACACAAAAAATTTGGCCAAGCATTTTATTTGGAGTCGTTTTATGGCTCATTGTTTTTTATTTATTAAATCCAATTTTCCCTAAATTGGAATCTGTGCGCGAATTTCGTATAAATACGATTATTACAACGATTTGTTTATATATTCTTTATGGTGTTTTTGTTGGGTATTCAATTTCTTATGATGCTGAACAAATGAAACAGGTATAATCTTCTATTCAAATGAGGAGCGGCTGTGGTAAAATGAAATGGTTGCAAAATCTAGGTAAAGGGGTTTTACCATGTCTAAGTTACTCCTCATCAATGGCCCTAACCTTAATCTTCTTGGGTTGCGGGAGCCAGAAATATATGGGCGAACAACTTTAAAAGATATTGAGGAACAGATTAGCCAGTTTGCTTCTCGGCATGGCTTTGAAATGTCTTGCTTTCAATCTAATCATGAAGGCTGCATCATTGATGCCATTCATGATGCAAGAAATAAATTTGCAGGCATTGTTTTTAATCCAGGTGCATTTACGCATTATAGCTATGCTATTCGTGATGCGATTGCCAGCATCGATGTTCCAGTCATTGAAGTTCATATTTCAAATGTACATAAGCGTGAAGAGTTTAGACATACTTCTGTCATTGCACCTGTTTGTGAAGGACAGATTGTTGGTTTAGGTATAACAGGCTATAAGTTAGCTGTGATTGCTTTTAAGGAAAAGCTACATAGTAGAAAAGATTGAAGGGATGGTCAAAATGGATCGTCTTACGCAGGTTCGCGAAAAATTTAATGAAGCTAGTATTGATGGGCTTTTAATAACGAATAGTAAAAACCGCACATATATGACGGGCTTTACCGGCACTTCAGGTGTTGCTTTAATTACGTTAACAAAAGCCGTGTTCATTACTGATTTTCGCTATGTTGAACAAGCAAAAAAACAAGTAATTGGCTTTGAGATTGTTCAGCATAAAGATCCAATTCATGAAGAGGTGGCTCGCCTTGTTAAGGAACTAGGTATTCAAAAGCTTGGTTTTGAGCAAGATGAAATGACGTATGGTACATATAAACTTTATGAAAAAGCCGTATCAGCCGAAATGGTCCCCACTTCTGGGATGGTTGAAAAGCTACGCTTAATAAAGTCTAATGAAGAACTGCAAACCTTAAAAGAAGCAGCGGCGATTGCTGATCAAGCATTTGAACATATTCTTAACTTTATTAAACCTGGTGTAACAGAGCTTAGTATCTCAAATGAACTTGAATTTTTTATGAGAAAACAAGGTGCCGCGTCTTCGTCATTTGATATTATTGTCGCATCTGGTTATCGCTCTGCCTTGCCTCATGGTGTTGCTTCCGATAAAGTGATTCAGACTGGTGAGCTTGTAACGCTTGATTTTGGTGCCTATTATAAAGGATATTGTTCTGATATTACAAGAACTGTCGCTGTTGGAGAAATAAGCGAAGAATTAAAAAATATTTATGAAATTGTCTTGGAAGCTCAGCGCCGCGGAATGAATGGAATCAAGGCTGGCATGACGGGAAAACAAGCAGATGCTTTAACAAGAGATTATATTACCGAAAAGGGTTTTGGGGATTATTTTGGCCATTCAACTGGTCATGGCATCGGGTTAGATATCCATGAAGGACCGGCTCTTTCAGTGAAGTCTAACACAATACTTGAAGCAGGGATGGTTGTCACAGTTGAGCCGGGGATTTATCTTCAAGGTATTGGCGGTGTCCGCATCGAAGATGATATCGTCATTATGAAAGCTGGGAATGTAGCTTTAACACATTCTCCAAAGGAACTATTACAATTATAAATATGTATTTTAATTAATTTCATTACTATACTTACGACATTCATAATTAGGAGGATTTTTACATGGTATCTGTAAACGATTTTAGAACTGGTTTAACAATTGAAGTGGACGGGGGCATTTGGCAAGTGATGGAATTCCAACATGTCAAGCCTGGAAAAGGAGCAGCTTTTGTTCGTTCCAAATTAAGGAATCTTCGTACAGGTGCGGTTCAAGAAAAAACTTTCCGTGCTGGTGAAAAAGTAGCAAAGGCTCGCATTGAAAACCGTAGAATGCAGTACTTATATGCGAGCGGTGATGTTCACACGTTCATGGATAATGAATCATATGAACAAATCGAGTTAAACTCTGCGCAAATCGAGCATGAGCTTAAATTTTTAAAAGAGAACATGGAAGTTCATATTATGTCATTCCAAGGTGAAACACTTGGTGTAGAGCTTCCAAATACGGTTGAATTAAAGGTAGTCGAAACTGAACCAGGCATTAAAGGTGATACGGCTTCTAACGTAACGAAGTCAGCAACATTAGAAACAGGCTTAGTAACTCAAGTTCCGCTATTCGTGAACGAAGGTGACATGTTAATCATTAATACAGAAGATGGAAAATATGTATCAAGAGCATAATAGAGGTCTGACTCCCACAATTGTGGGGTCAGACCTTTTTGTTTTTTATTCTAAAAAGAAATGCTTGTCATACATATTTTAGTGATAGGTTTTAACTGGATCGGGGATAGGGGGAAACAAATTGAGACGTTGGCTACTACTCATTGACTCCACTGTCATGTCAATGGCTGGGTTACGAATTTTATCAGCGTTAATAGAATTATCGGCAGCGATTACGATGCTGTTTTTAAATGATGTTCGAAAGGCTTTAGCGGTTAATGCTTTTTTAGCCATTGTTGGACCGACTGTATTAATTACGACGATGAGCATCGGGCTCATACATTTAGCTGATGAATTATCATTATCGAAGCTCTTGTTTATTGGCTTAGGCGTCGCCTTCATCTTATATGGAATATACAAATAGATGGCTGTGAAATTGTCATAAAAGAAGCGGACATGCATAAATTGTCAGTAATAGCTTAAAAAAATAAAATCTCGAAAGTAGCAGGGAGGAGCAACTGGTGTATAAAGAAATATTTGATGTACTGCCAAAAACAATTGTAGAAAGAATTTGCCAGTATTCCCAATCTGTTCAAGAGAAAATTGAGGAAATTCGTATTAGGATTGACCGTCCGCTTGAGCTCGTTATTGATGGCGAGCCATTTTATCCAAATGGCTACATTGTTACAAAACATGATGGCTTAAACCTATTAAATAAACTTAGTGATTATTCAATTTACACGTTAGAAGAAGAACTAAAAAGAGGCTTTATTACGATTCGAGGTGGGCACCGCGTTGGCTTAGCAGGAAAAGTCATCACCGAAAAGGGGCAAGTAAAGGCAATCAAGGAGGTTACATCCTTTAATATTCGAGTGGCTAAAGAAAAAATTGGTATATGCAACTACTTTATTCCTTACTTATACAATGACAGATGGCTGAATACGATTATTTTTGGTTCCCCGCAAACAGGGAAGACGACATTATTAAGAGATATTGCTAGAGCGATAAGTTCTGGAAATTACGAGCGCAATATCCCTTCGTTCAAAGTAGGGATTGTTGATGAACGTTCTGAAATTGCTGGCTGTGTGAAGGGAGTTCCCCAGCATCATTTTGGACCGCGTCTTGATGTTTTAGATGCCTGTCCAAAGGCAGAAGGAATGATGATGTTAATTCGCTCGATGAGCCCAGATGTTCTTGTTGTTGATGAAATCGGTAGAGAGGAAGATACAGAGGCGATTTTAGAAGCAGTTAATGCAGGTGTGAGGCTTATTGTGACAGTACATGGATTTGATATAGAGGATCTTTATCGAAGACCATCGCTTAAGTCTCTTATGGAACTACAAGTGTTTGAACGATTTGTCGGTCTAACAAGAGCTTTTGGGCCTGGCACGGTTACCTCAATTCTTGATAAAAATGGGGAGGTTATTTTTACGAAAGAAGCGAGCGTGAGGCATAGGTGAAGCTAATTGGTGCTTTTATCATTATTGTTGCTACAACATGGTTTGGATTTGAAGCAGCCAAAAAACTAAGGGAACGACCAAGGCAATTAAGACAGTTGAAGGTTGCTATGCAGTCGCTTGAAGCAGAGATTATGTATGGCCATACATCATTAAGTGAAGCTTGCTTCCATTTGGCAAAACAGTTTGAAAAGCCGTTAGCCCGATTTTTTGAAAGCTTTGCAATGCGCCTTTCGAAAGGGGAGACGGTTGTTAGTGAAGCTTGGAAAGAAAGTCTAGATGGCATCTGGAAGCAGACTGCTTTTGGACAAGGTGAGTATGAAGTATTACGGCAATTCGGTGAAACATTGGGCCAGCATGACCGTGAGCATCAGCAAAAGCATATTCGCTTAGCGCTTGCACACCTAGAACGTGAAGAAAATGATGCGTGCGAGAAACAAGGACGATACGAAAAAATGGTGAAAAACCTTGGGTTTTTAACAGGATTATTAATTGTCATTTTATTGCTGTAGTAGCTTTAGGGGGAGAAATTGATGGAGTTTAATCCAAGTATCATTTTTCATGTAGCAGGAATAGGAATCATCACGGCCTTTTTACATACTATTTTTAAACAAATGGGGAAAGAAGATTTTGCCCATTGGGTTACATTAATTGCTTTTATTTATATTTTATTTTTAGTCATCACGAAGCTCCAAGATTTGTTTACAAAGATTAAAGGTGTCTTTCTTTTTCAATAGGGGAGGGGGCTATCATTGAAATATTACAAATTGTTGGCGTCGCACTAATTGCCACATTTTTGGCATTAATTATTAAAGAACAAAAACCGGCCTTTGCTTCTATGTTAGTCATCTTTGTAAGCATTATTATTTTTCTTTTTTTAGTTGATCAAATTTATGAAATTATTCGGATGCTTGAAAGAATCGCCGTTACAACGAATGTCAATATGATGTATGTAGAAACGATTTTAAAAATCATTGGCATTGCCTATATCGCCGAATTCGGCTCACAAATTACAAAAGATGCTGGACAAGGTGCGCTTGCCTCGAAAATTGAAATGGCTGGAAAAATTTTAATCCTTATTATGGCAATCCCGATTTTAACCGTACTGATTGAAACGATTATTTCATTAATTCCTTCTTGAAATTTGTTAGTTGGACATAGAAAGCTGGGGTGAAAAGATTGCTCTCTTTTATAAATGGTTATAGAACTAAAAATCGAGCAGCATTATTTGCGGTTGTGGGGGCAATATGTTTATTTTTTCTATTTTCACCTTTTATGGTTGCTGAAGCGGCTCCAACAGAAACAGAGCAAAGCTTTATTGATCGTGAGCTTGATAAGCTTGGTGTCGATGAAGTAAAACGATTTTGGGACGGCATCGTCCATGAATATGGCGGATTTTTACCTGAAAGCCAAAAAGGAACTTTTATTGATTTTGTAAAAGGGGACAAGCAGTTTTCAGCGCAGGAATGGCTTAATGGTTTAGTAAAATTTATTCTTTATGAATTGCTTGCTAATGGAAAGCTTCTTGGCACGCTTATTATGCTGACGATTTTTAGCCTCATCCTGCAATCGGTTCAAAATGCTTTTGAGCACAATGCAGTCAGTAAAACCGCGAATGCGATTGTGTTTATGGTGTTAATTATTTTAGCCCTCAATAGTTTTCATGTTGCTGTTACATACGCAGATGGTGCAATTCAAAATATGATGGGCTTTATGATCGCTTTAATTCCGCTGCTTTTAGGGTTAATTGCTTCAATTGGAAGCCTAGCTTCTGTTGCATTTTTTCATCCGATCATTATTTTCCTTGTCCATACGAGTGGACTCATTATAAAAAATATTACGCTGCCACTATTATTTTTATCGACAGTTCTGAGCATCGTTAGTACCTTAACTGACCATTATAAAGTAACGCAGTTAGCTGGATTGATGAGAAATATCGCCATTTGGTTATTGGGGACGTTTTTAACGATTTTTTTAGGAGTTATTTCTGTACAAGGGGCAGCTACTTCTGTTTCCGATGGGTTAACAATCCGTACTGCAAAATTTGTGACAAACAATGTCGTTCCCGTATTTGGGAGGACGCTTACCGATGCAGCCGACACGGTTTTAGGCGCTTCTGTGTTACTCAAAAACACAATTGGCCTTGTTGGTGTAGCAATCATTCTAATCCTAGCTGTGTTTCCAGCTATTAAGGTACTAATCCTTGCATTTATATATAAGGCGGCTGCAGCACTTCTACAGCCACTTGGCGGCGGGGCTATTATTCAATGTTTAGATGTTATTAGCAAAAGCGTCATCTACGTTTTTGCAGCTTTGGCGATTGTCTCGATTATGTTCTTTTTAGCAATCACCATTATCGTTTCTGCAGGCAATATTTCGATGATGATGAGGTGATAAAAATGGAGTATTTAACAACATGGGTCACGAATATTATTTTATTTGTTCTATTTGCGGTCATTATTGATTTATTATTGCCAAATTCTAATTTGCAGCGCTATACGAAGATGGTGATAGGGCTTTTATTAATCGTCATTATTTTAAATCCAGTTTTTAAAATTTTTAACGCAAATATGGAGGACATCTTAGCAAACTTCAAATTGCCAACGATTGAAGAAAAAAAAGAAGTGGAAAATTTAATAGAAAATAAGAAAAAAGAAATACAAGCCTCACAACGTGCATATATTTTAGAAGAAATGGCTGTCCAGATGAAATCAATGGTGGAGGTGGAGGTAATGCGAGAGTACGGATTGCAAGTAAAGGCTGTTCATCTTCAATTTTTAGAAAATGATCGTCACTTATCCGAAGAAAATCTTCAAGTAGTCGATGTAATTGTTACTCATGAAAATTCTGATGGCCATCTGGAGAGCATCCCAGTTGTTCATGATATAAAAATAGATACAACCAAACCGATTGTGAATCGGAAAAAGAATGATTTAACTGCTGTCGAAGCTTATTTAGCAGCAAATTGGCAACTTGATGAGGAAAAAGTACATGTAGTAATGGAGGGAGGGGAGATGTAGCAAATGGATAAAAAAAATAATAACTTTGGCAGTTGGTTAAAAGGCTTGTTTAACCATTCAAATGACCATAATCCGAAAGATAAAAATTATCAGAAATATTTATTAGTCCTTTTAGCTATTGGGATTCTCTTTATGCTTCTTAGCAATCTATTACAATCCCAACCCTCAAGTGAAACGGCAGTACCTGTTTTAGGGTCGACAAATTCAACTGAGAAAGATGCGGCTGTTTTTGGACAAAAAAAATCGGAAGGTTCAAGTGAAATCGCGGACTACGAAGCTACATATGAAAATCAACTGAAAGAAGCGCTTGAACAAATTGTTGGGATTGAAGATGTAACAGTCATGATTAATCTCGATGCAACGGAAACAAAAGTCCTTGAAAAAAATACAGTTGTTCAAAGTCAAGAAACAGATGAAGTCGACCGTGAAGGGGGGAAACGCCAAGTAGAGGATCTTTCCCGTGATGAACAAGTCGTCATTGTTAGGGCTGGGGAACAAGAAGGGCCGATTATTCTTAAAACGAAAAAACCAGAAATTAGAGGTGTCCTTGTAGTTGCAAAAGGTGCTGATAATTTAAAAGTTAAACAAATGGTTATTGAGGCGGTTACAAGGGTTTTAGATGTACCAAGCCATCGCGTCTCTGTGTTACCGAAAAAAACTAAGGGGGATTCATAATGTTATTGAAAAAGCAAACAGTATGGTTATTAACTATGGTTAGTTTAGTAGTAGTTTTATCAGTATTTTATATTACGACACCGCTGAAGCCAGCAAATCAACATGCCACCATGACGTCTGAGGAAGAGAAGGCTAATGATGAGAAGACATCAACAGAAGGAACTGAAGTTTCGATTGAAGAAATGACAGATGGAAAGGTAGCTTCAGGAATTTCTTCAGATGAATGGTTTACAGCTTTACGAATGGAAATAGACGATCAACGTGCAAAAGCAAAAGAAGAGCTACAAGCAATCGTGGCTTCTAGTAGTGTAACAGCTGAAAAAAGAAGCGCAGCTTTAGATAAGATGGAAGACCTACAAACCTTTGCGGCGAAGGAAGCTATTTTGGAAACGATGATTCTTGCTAATGAAAATTATGCGGATGCCCTTGTAAAAGCTGAGGAAAACCAGGTGCGCGTAATTGTTAAGGCAAAAGAGCTATCTTCAACATCTGCCAATGAAATTATGCGGTTAGTTCATGATGAACTAGGACAAATTAAAGTAGCAGTGGAATTCCAACCAATTAAATAAATAAGCGGGAGCTGTTCAAGAGGATAACCGAAAACAGGTTATCTTCTTTTTATTTTGGTTATAATATTTTGTGGTTGAAACAAAAACACTGTCAAAATATTACGAATCTAACAATATATTGTTGAATTTGATAGCAAAGATTCGTATAGTAGTGTATATGAGGAAAAGTGTATCGTTTTCTCTAAGTAATTTTTTAAAAAAAATTTAAACTCACAGGGGTAAAGGAGTGTAGTAACAATGTTAAAAATCCAAGAAATTAGAGAACTTATTAAATTGATTGATGGCTCATCAATCGGCGAGTTAACTTACGAGGAAAAAGATTGCAAAATTAAACTAAGAAAAAATAGTGGTGTAACTTATGCGGTAGCGCCAGAAGTTGTCCAAGCACCACAGGTCCAAGTGGCACCACCTGCGCCAGCAGCACCAGCAGCACAAAAAGCTGAAGCGCCAAAAGCTGTTGAAAGCCAAGCTAGTGCAAATATTGACGATGAAAATTTACATAAAATCGTTTCGCCAATGGTAGGAACATTTTATGCTGCTCCATCACCAGATTCACCAGCATATGTTAAAGTTGGCGATAAAGTAAATCCTGAAACAATCGTTTGTATTGTTGAGGCAATGAAATTATTCAATGAGATTGAAGCAGAGGTTAAAGGAGAAATCGTTGAAGTATTGGTTAACAACGGCCAGCTTGTTGAATATGGTCAACCATTATTTCTTGTTAAAGCAGAATAGGGGGCGGCTATAGTGATTAAAAAGCTATTAATTGCAAATCGAGGAGAAATAGCTGTTCGAGTTATTCGTGCATGTAAAGAATTAGACATTGAAACGGTTGCTGTTTATTCTGAAGGTGACAAAGATGCCCTTCATGTACAGCTTGCTGATGAAGCCTATTGCATAGGTCCAGCACCTTCAAAAGACAGCTATTTGAATAAAACAAACTTAATAACAATCGCCAAGCTTACGAATGCAGATGCTGTACATCCAGGGTACGGATTTTTAGCGGAAAATGCTGATTTCGCAGAGTTGTGCCGTGACAGCAACGTCATTTGGGTTGGCCCAAGCCCTGAAGCGATTAGCGCAATGGGTACAAAAGATGTAGCTAAGGAAACAATGAAAGAAGCTGGCGTTCCGGTTGTTCCAGGTTCTATCGGAATCGTTGAAACAATTGAAGATGCGAAAAAGGTTGTAAGCGATATTATCGGCGGTTACCCCGTTATCATTAAAGCTACTGCAGGCGGCGGCGGTAAAGGAATCCGTGTTGCCCTTAATGAAGAGGAACTTATTAAAGGTATTAATGTAACACAAAAAGAAGCTGCAGCAGCTTTCGGCAACCCTGGTATTTATCTTGAAAAATATATCGAAGATTTCCGTCATTGTGAAATTCAAATATTAGCAGATAACCATGGCAATGTCATTCATCTAGGTGAGCGTGATTGTACAGTGCAACGCCGGATGCAAAAGCTTCTTGAGGAAACACCATCACCAGCGCTTGACGAAAAGCTACGCGCTGAAATGGGTGAAGCTGCGGTTAAAGCCGCAAAAGCTGTTAATTATTCTGGCGCTGGTACAGTAGAATTTATTTATGATTACAATAATAAGAAGTTCTACTTTATGGAAATGAACACGCGGATTCAAGTTGAGCATCCAGTCACCGAAATGGTAACAGGCGTCGACTTAATTAAGTGGATGATTCGTATTGCCAATGGCGAAGAACTTACGCTTAAACAAGAAGATATCAAATATGAAGGATGGGCGATTGAATGTCGCATCAACGCAGAAAATCCTGATCGGAACTTTATGCCGTCACCAGGAGAGGTAAAAATGTACCTACCACCAGGTGGTTTTGGAGTACGTATTGATTCAGCTGTATACCCTGGCTATAAAATTCCACCGTTTTATGATTCAATGGTTGCTAAACTTATTTGCCACGGTGCAACACGAGAAGAAGCTATTGCGAGAATGAAGCGTGCTTTAAGTGAATTTGTAATTGAAGGTATTGACACAACCATTCCTTTCCATCTACGATTATTAAATCATGAGAAGTTTGTGGATGCAGATTTTAACACAAAATTCCTTGAGAAGTATGATTTAACAGAGAAAAAGTAATACTTATGAACAGATGATAGGAAAGGAGCTGTTTACATGTCTGAAAATCAATTAATTGGCATGGCAGAGCACTCAACAAGTCTTGGCAGGGTAGAAATTGCTCCCGAAGTGATTGAGGTTATTGCTGGAATTGCGGCATCAGAGGTCGATGGTGTTTCATCAATGCGCGGAAACTTTGCGACTGGTGTTGCCGAAAAACTTGGCAGAAAATCACATGGAAAAGGGATTAAAGTTGAGCTTGGAGAAGAAGGGATTTTGATTGATGTTTATGTCGTCATGCTTTTTGGAGTTTCCATTCCAGACGTGGCCAAAAGAATTCAAGATAACATTCGTCAAGCTTTACTGAATATGACTGCTCTTGATGTGAGCGAAATTAATATTCATGTTGTTGGTGTACAGTTCGAACAGAAAGCCGAAGAGGAAGACCTAGCATTTTAATTAAAAATATAACGATGTTTAAGCCTTGGGGAGTAGCAATCTCCTTGGCTTTTTTTTATATTATTAAAAATCGTGTCATTTTATGGTATCATCTTTCTATACTGTTGAAAGGAAGTTAGTGAATGAAAAGAAGAACAGCAAGAGAAAAAGCGTTACAATCTTTATTTCAGATTGACCGAAGTCAGATTGATCCTCTCGAAGCCATTCGTTATGTGTTAGAGGATGGCAAAATCGATCCTTTTTTAGAGGACTTAGTCATCGGCACGTCAAAAAATCTCGTTGAAATAGACAAGCTCATTAGTGAAAATTTAGAAAAGTGGACAATTGAACGTTTAGGCAATGTTGACCGGACAATTTTACGGATGGCTACATATGAGATGATGTTTTTGGATGATATCCCACATAATGTCTCAATCGATGAAGCAATTGAATTAGCAAAAAAATTCGGTGATGACAATTCAAGTAAATTTGTAAATAGTGTTTTATCTAAAATAAAAAATAAAATGAAAGAGAATTAATATTGGGGGCACAGACATGACAGCAAAAATTATTAGCGGTAAGGAAATCGCAACACAGTTAAGGGAGGAAATGAAAGTAGAAGTTAACAAACTTCAAGAACAAGGGGTTACACCGGGATTAGCGGTAATCCTCGTGGGTGATGACCCTGCTTCCCATTCCTATGTTAAAGGTAAGAAAAAAGGCTGTGAAGAAGTAGGCATCTACAATCGTTCTATTGAAGTGCCAGCTACATTAACGGAAGCTGAACTTCTACAAATGATTGATGAATTAAACAATGATGCTGCTATTCACGGGATTTTAGTGCAATTGCCTTTACCAGCTCATATTGATGAGAAAAAAGTTATCGAAAGAATTTCACCGGACAAAGATGTGGACGGGTTTCACCCGATTAATGTTGGCAGAATGATGACAGGGCAAAGAGCGTTTATTTCTTGCACACCTTTTGGCATTTTAAAAATGGTGCAGCTTCAAAATATTGAAATCGAAGGGAAGCATGTTGTCGTCGTTGGCCGCAGCAATATTGTTGGAAAACCAGTTGGTCAGCTATTTTTAAATGAAAATGCAACAGTTACCTATTGCCATTCAAGAACGAAAAACCTAAAAGAAATGACGAAGCAAGCGGATATTTTAATTGTTGCTGTTGGTAGAGCAAATTTCATCGGCAAGGACCATATTAAAGAGGGCGCAGTTGTCATTGACGTTGGTGTCAATCGTGATGAAACGACAGGCAAACTTGTTGGTGATGTAATTTTTGATGAAGGAAAAGAAGTGGCAAGCTTTATTACGCCAGTTCCAGGTGGTGTCGGCCCGTTGACGATTACGATGCTTCTTTATAATACAATTGAATCTGCAAAATACGAGCTTGAGGCTCGTTCATGACCGAGCAAAAATTTTTAACGGTTACGGCCTTAACAAGGTATTTAAAAAGAAAATTTGATACAGATCCCCATTTACAGGAAGTATGGATAAAGGGGGAGCTTTCGAATTTTAAATGGCATAGCCGTGGTCATATGTATTTCACTTTGAAGGATGAAAATACCCGCATTCAAGGCGTGATGTTTGCTGGTGATAATCGTTATCTAAAGTTTAAGCCTGAAGATGGGATGAAGGTGCTTATTCGCGGTGAAGTCACAGTCTATGAAGCTTATGGCCAATACCAAATTTATGCGAAAGAAATGCAGCCAGACGGCATTGGTAATCTATATTTGGCCTTTGAAGAATTGAAAAAAAAGCTAGAGCTTGAAGGGCTATTTTCCGAGGAGCGCAAAAAAGTAATTCCAAAATTTCCTGAGCATATTGGTGTAATAACATCACCAACAGGTGCTGCAATCAGGGATATTTTGACAACAATCAAAAGACGTTATCCAATTGCCAGAATTACGATTCTTCCTGTTTTAGTACAGGGAGACGAAGCAGCTGCTTCGATTGCAAATGCAATTCAAAATGCTAACACAATGGGTGGATTTGATTGTCTAATTGCCGGACGTGGTGGAGGATCGATTGAGGATCTTTGGCCTTTCAATGAGGAAATCGTGGCACGCGCCATATTTGCCTCAGTCATTCCAATTATTTCGGCTGTCGGCCATGAGACTGATTTTACAATCGCTGATTTTGTGGCGGACCTCCGTGCCCCAACGCCAACTGCAGCGGCGGAGCTGGCCGTCCCCCATATTGAGGAATTGCACGAAAGAGTAGCTGTAAATACAGTAAGGCTCGTTAGAGCTGTGAATGAAAAAGTAAATATGGCGAAAAAAAACTTACAACATCTTCGAAAATCGTATGCTTTTCGTTATCCAAGGCAACTTATTAATCAAAAAGAGCAAGAGTTGGACCGGTTGTTTGAGAAATTAACGAAAGAAATGCGCCGTAAATTAGAAAGAGAAGAAGAAAAGTTCAAGCAAGTCAACGCTAGATTAAAAAAGTCCCATCCACTTGCCCAAATTAACCGCGAAAATGAACGACTCAAGCGGTTAACGCGGGAATTAGAACGGGCCGCTATGAAGCAACTGAATGAGAAACGGATGCAATTTAGCAATACGATAACAACATTGAACGCCTTAAACCCGTTAAAAGTAATGGAAAGAGGCTACAGTCTCGTTTACAATGAAGAGAAAAAAATTGTGAAATCCATTAAACAAATTGAGCTTGGTGATACTATAAAAGTTCTTTTGACGAATGGCAGCCTTGAATGTCAAGTTTGGGGACTAGAAGAGGGTGAAAATTGATGAGTGAAGCGGAAAAAATGACTTTTGAACAGGCAATGAAAAGTCTTGAGGACATTGTCGGAAAGCTAGAAGAAGGTGACGTTCCTTTGGAGGCAGCGATTGCATATTTTCAAGAAGGAATGAGCTTATCGAAAATATGCCATGAAAAATTACAATATGTTGAAAAACAAATGGAGCAAATTCTCGGGGAAGATGGAGAAATGAAGCCTTTTATCTTAGAAGAAGATGGAGGACAACAATGACCCAGCTTTTAAGTACATATTTAACGAATAAAAAACAGTGGATAGAAGAGAAACTCCCTATTTATATCGAGACTATGGAAGCACCGGAAATAATTAAGGAATCGATGATCTATTCCTTAAAGGCTGGTGGGAAAAGAATAAGGCCGATTCTTTTATTCGCAACGATAAACGCATTTGGAAAACCAGAAGAATCAGGCTTGGACGTTGCTTGTGCTCTGGAAATGATTCATACGTATTCGCTTATCCATGATGACTTGCCGAGCATGGATGATGATGATCTCCGACGCGGAAAGCCGACGAACCATAAGGTTTATGGGGAAGCGATTGCGATATTAGCCGGGGACGGTTTGTTGACCCATAGCTTTGAAGTCATCGCCAATTCGAAAGCGCTATCGGATTCTTTAAAAGTTAAAGTTATTGCGATGCTAGCGCATGCTGCGGGACCTAGTGGCATGGTTGGTGGACAAGTTGCTGACCTTTTAGGGGAAAATAAGCTTTTAACTGTTCCTGAACTTGAGTATATTCATGAGCATAAAACAGGAAAGCTTCTTCGTTTTGCGATTGTAGCTGGTGCTGTTATTGCAGGTGCTACCGATGAACAACAACAATGTTTGGATGCGTTTGCTAAACATTTAGGTTTAGCTTTTCAAATTAAAGACGATATTTTAGATATTGAAGGTAGTGTTGAGCAAATTGGCAAGCCAGTAGGTAGTGATGAAGGAAAAGCGAAAAGCACTTATCCGAAATTATTAACTGTAGAAGGCGCAAAGGAAAAGTGCAATGACCACCTAAAACAAGCGAAAATGTGGCTCGAAAAAGCAAACGTCAATCAAGATTTGTTATTGGAAATTGCCGACTATATTGTCAATCGCAATCATTGAGCATTTGTTAGTTTTATGGTAGTATGAAAGTAACAATTGGAGTGGTGCAGTATTCTAGTCGGTCTACTAATTCTGAAGACGGGCCTAAAAATCCGTTAAAGGGCACATCGATGAAGTTCCTTGTGTTGGCTTGAGGCGCCCAGCCTTGGGTTGATGCTGGGAGTTAAGGTTGAAGGGCGATCCACAAAGGCATGTGGGCGTTGACCCTTCTTCCGCGGAGGCCCATTTGCGTAGGAGTTGTAACAGGAGCAATCCTATGGAATGGGGTATGAACCTGTTATTGCAAGTGCGGGAAGCATTGCAAGCAGCGTAGCCTGCCTTGAGTGGAGTAAGCGGGGATTATGGTTAAAGCATAAAGTATCGAGTAGGCCGCTCGAACTGTTATGAACATGTCCATATGAAATCTTCTCTGCAAAAGAGGCTAGGGATTAGTTAAAGGCTGCCTGAGGAAAACTCCTAGACTGTTCACGACTGACATATACTGGGGATTATAGTACGGACTAAGTGGCAATCCAGTCTAGCTGCTGGTGACACAGCTAAGGTGGGTTTAAAGGGAAACCGCCGAAGTGGCAACACTTGGTACTCGCTTGGGAAAACCTACTGGACCTAAGCCGTAGTTTTTACTCAGTGTATGACCACTCCGCTTTCAATAATTTTTATCGGAATTTACCGAAAAAAGGTAGTTGAAAAATGAAAGATCTCTTACATAAATCGATACGTTTTAGTTTAAGCATTGCCGTTATCACATTTGTGTTAGCGGCTATTTTTTCAATTATTTCAACTATCATGCTCAGTGGTGTAAAATGGGGAGTGGGCATGCTATTAGTATTGTTCATTGTCCTTATCGGGATTTTTTTTGATATACTAGGAATTGCTTCTACCTCTGCAGATGAAACGCCTTTTCATGCGATGGCTTCAAAGAAGATAAAGGGGTCAAAGCAAGCGATTTTAATTACAAGGAATGCGGATCGTTTTGCAAATTTTTGTAATGATGTCATCGGTGATATTTCCGGAATTATTAGTGGAACTGCCTCGGCCATCGTCATAATTCAAATTGCGACGAGTTTAGGCTATGAAGAGGTTTCGGCTCCTCAATATATTATTTCAGTTGTTTTTACAAGTATTGTTGCTGCGTTGACAGTGGGCGGAAAAGCATTTGGAAAATCATTTGCGATTCGTTATTCAACGGATATAATTTTTCGAGTTGGACAGATTTTATACGTGCTTGAAGATAAGTTTAAAATTACACTTTTTAAAGAACATAAAAAACGTAAAGTTAGAAAATGAAAGTGAGTTGCTAACATGAACCTTGAGATGTTAAAAGACCCTAAAATGATCAAAAACCTTACAGATGATGAGTTAGAGAAGCTGGCAGAAGCTATTAGAAAGTTTCTTGTTGAAAAGCTTTCAACGAGCGGCGGTCATTTAGGTCCTAATCTTGGTGTTGTAGAGCTTACATTAGCACTACATAAAGTATTTGACAGTCCTAAAGACAAACTTCTATGGGATGTTGGGCATCAATCTTATGTTCATAAAATTTTAACAGGTCGTGCTGGCGGTTTTGATACCCTTAGAAAATATAAAGGATTGTCAGGATTCCCGAAAATGAGTGAATCAGAGCATGATGTCTGGGAAACAGGTCATAGTTCAACTTCGCTTTCCGGAGCAATGGGGATGGCGATTGCTAGGGATTTAAAAAGAACGGATGAAAAAATAATTCCAATTATTGGTGACGGTGCTTTAACAGGTGGAATGGCATTGGAGGCTTTAAACCATATCGGACATGAAAAAAAGGATATCATCGTTATTTTGAATGATAATGAAATGTCAATTGCTCCAAATGTCGGCGCCTTGCATCATATTTTAGGAAGACTGCGCACGGCAGGAAAATACCAATGGGTGAAAGATGAATTAGAATTTTTAATGAAAAAAATTCCGGCAATCGGCGGTAAAGTGGCAGCCACTGCTGAACGGATTAAGGATTCTCTAAAATATTTGCTCGTTTCAGGGGTGTTTTTCGAGGAGTTAGGGTTTACGTATCTTGGCCCAGTAGACGGTCATAATATTACGAATTTAATCGAGACCCTTCAATTTGCAAAAAAAACGAAAGGGCCTATCCTTGTTCATGTAATCACGAAAAAAGGCAAAGGATACAAACCAGCAGAATTAGATACAACTGGAAAATGGCATGGGGTTGGTCCATATAAGATAGAGTCTGGAGAAGGAATCCAGCCAGTTACCACTGCTCCTGCTTGGAGTAAAGTGATTAGTGACGCTGTTCTAAAAAATGCGCGAAACGATAAACGAGTTGTTGCGATTACGCCAGCAATGCCAATGGGTTCAAAATTAATGGATTTTGCGAAAGAACTTCCTAAGCGCTTCTTTGACGTTGGGATTGCTGAACAGCATGCTGTAACAATGGCGGCAGGGCTGGCAACACAAAATCTCAAACCGTTCTTAGCGATTTATTCAACGTTTTTACAGCGCGGCTATGACCAAGTGATTCACGATGTTTGCCGCCAAAAGTTAAATGTATTTTTTGGAATAGACCGGGCTGGCTTAGTTGGAGCTGACGGAGAGACGCATCATGGTATTTATGATATCGCGTTTTTAAGACATATTCCTAACATCGTTCTAATGATGCCAAAAGATGAAAATGAAGGTCAACATATGGTTTATACGGCCCTTCAATACGATAATGGTCCAATCGCGCTTAGATTCCCACGTGGAAATGGCCTTGGTGTGGAAATGGATACCGAATTTAAAGAAATCCCAATAGGTACTTGGGAAGTCTTAAAAGAGGGCAACGATGTAGCCATTCTTACCTTTGGAACAACAATCGAGATGGCTCTTGATGCTGCAAAATTGCTCTTGAAAGCTGGCATCAATGCAAAGGTTGTCAATGCCCGTTTTATCAAACCGCTTGATGAGCAAATGCTTCATGCCATTTTACGAACAGGTATGCCGATTTTAACAATTGAAGAAGCTGTGCTTCAGGGTGGTTTTGGCAGTGCTGTATTAGAATTTGCCCATGACCATCAATATTATGATACCAAAATTGCTAGAATGGGCATTCCTGATCAATTTATTGAACATGGAAGCGTATCAAAACTTTTAGAAGAAATAGGCTTAACAACGGAAAAAGTTGTTGAAAAAGTATGTCAGCTCCATGAAAAACAAATAGTAAGAAAACAGCAAAGGGCTTGAAACAATGGGTGTTAAAAAAGAAAGAGTCGATGTTTTATTAGTGGAAAGAGGCCTGTTCGAAACAAGAGAAAAGGCTAAAAGGGCAATTATGGCAGGACTCGTATATACACCTGACGAGCGCATTGATAAACCAGGCTTGAAAATCGAAGTTGAAACACCATTGGAAGTAAAAGGGAAAGTGATGCCTTATGTTTCAAGAGGTGGGCTAAAGTTAGAAAAGGCCATCAAAGTATTCAACCTTGATTTACATGATAAAATTGTTCTCGATATTGGGGCATCTACAGGCGGATTTACTGATTGCTCCTTGCAAAATGGAGCAAAGCTTGTCTATGCTCTTGATGTCGGCTATAATCAGCTAGCTTGGAAATTACGACAAGATGACCGTGTCACCGTCATGGAAAGAACGAATTTTCGTTATGTAACGACCGAGAATTTTTTACAAGGTTTACCAAACTTCGCAACAATTGATGTTTCTTTTATTTCTCTAAAATTAATTTTGCCTGTATTAAAAACGATTCTCACGACGGGCGGTGAGGTTGTTTGTTTAGTAAAGCCGCAATTTGAAGCAGGAAAAGATGAAGTTGGAAAAAAAGGAATCATTCGCGATAAGAAAATTCATTGTAATGTTCTGCAGGATGTGATTCAATTTGCTCATGAAATAGGGTTTAGCGTCAACGCCGCTTCCTATTCGCCGATTACTGGTGGCGAAGGGAATATCGAGTTTTTATTGCATTTATCATGGCACGAAGGCAACAACGAACAGTTCAATGCAATCGATGTAGAGCAAATTGTCAATGATGCTCATGAAACATTAAAAGACCAAAGGGTAACTGAATAAAAGTTATCCTTTTTTGCACTGATAAGTATAACTTTTTATCGGATATCAGTATAAGAAAAGACATCGAAATTTGTACAATTTATTAAAAATCGTTTAACATAATAATTATGAAAAAGTATACAAAAAAGGTGGTGGTTTTTTAGATGAACAAGGGACAACGTCATATAAAAATTAGAGAAATCATTGCCAATCATGATATTGAAACCCAAGACGAACTTGTCGAAATTCTAAAAAATCAAGGATATAACATAACACAAGCAACAATCTCAAGAGATATTAAAGAGCTTCATCTCGTTAAAGTGCCGATGGCGGACGGACGCTACAAATATAGTTTGCCAGCTGATCAACGCTTTAATCCTTTACAAAAATTGAAAAGATCATTAATAGATGCATTTGTAAAAATTGACTCTGCAGATCATCTTATTGTTATGAAAACATTGCCGGGAAACGCAAATGCGATTGCGGCCTTAATCGATCATTTAGACTGGGATGAAATTCTCGGGACGATTGGCGGCGATGATACGATATTAATTATATGTCGTTCGGTTGAAGCGGCTGAAAATATCTCCAATCGATTTTTAGATATGCTTTAAATACACCAAAGTGATTAGGGGTGTGACTGTAATGTTAGCAGAACTATCGATAAAAAATTTCGCAATAATTGAAGCGCTATCCATATCTTTTCAAAAAGGCTTAACAGTTTTAACCGGTGAAACTGGGGCAGGGAAATCGATTATTATTGATGCAATTAGCCTAGTAGCTGGCGGAAGAGGTTCATCGGAATTTGTAAGGTTTGGCTGTAAAAAGGCTGAAATTGAAGGTTTATTTTTACTTGATCATGACAAACATCCATGTATTGAAAAGGCATTACAATTAGGAATAGATATTGCCGACGGAATGGTCGTTCTCCGTAGGGAAATATTAACAAACGGAAAAAGCGTCTGCAGAATTAATGGAAAGCTTGTTACGTTAGGCATCATCCGTGAAATAGGTAGAACGCTAATTGACGTTCATGGGCAGCATGAACATCAGGATCTAATGAATGAAGACCGTCATTTACCGATGCTTGATCAATTTGATGAGCAAAAAACGCTTTCCGCCCTTGAAGAGTATCAACGGCTATACAAGCAATTTTTACAACTTAGAAAGCAATTAAAAAGCTTAAATGAAAATGAACAACAAATGGCTCACCGCCTTGATTTAATTCAATTTCAATTAAGTGAAATTAAAAATGCGAATCTTCAGCCTAGGGAAGAAGAACAATTAGTTGATGAAAAACTTCAGCTTTCCAATTTTGAAAAAATACATACTGCAGTCTCAACGAGCTATGAAGCTTTATCAGGGGAGCGGCAAGGATTGGATTGGATTGGACTTGCCATGAACGAGCTTGAAGATGTAGCACCATTAAATGAAAAATTAAAAAACATTTACGAAAATGTTTCGAATAGTTTTTACTTGCTTGAAGAAGCGGCCTCCTCTCTTCGGGATGAGCGGGATTTTTTAGAATTTGACCCAGCAAGGCTTGATTCCATTGAAGCACGCTTAAATGAAATTCGCTTTTTAAAGAAAAAATATGGACAAACAGTGGAAGATATTTTAGAGTATGCGGCAAAAATAGAAGATGAAATTGATCAAATTGAAAACCGTGAAGTTCATTTAGATCGATTGCGAAAGCAGCTTATCGAAGTTCAAAACGATTTATTACTCGAAGCGCAAAATTTATCGAATCTTCGCAAGCAAATAGCGGAAAATTTAAAGGATTATATTCATAAAGAGTTGCAGGAATTACATATGGCGAAGACCGTATTTGATATTGATTTTGCTTTATCAACTAGTAAGGTAAATGAGCAAGCTGTTATATTTAAAGGTCAGCCAATTGAGTTTTTAGAAACGGGAATGGACAAAATTGAATTTTTAATTTCGACGAATCCAGGTGAACCGCTTAAATCTTTATCAAAAATTGCATCTGGCGGCGAATTATCAAGAATTATGCTTGCTTTAAAAAGTATTTTTTCGAAACAGCAAGGCGTTACGTCGATTATTTTTGATGAAGTCGACACAGGTGTTAGCGGTCGTGTTGCGCAGGCAATGGCCGAAAAAATTTATAAAATTTCAAGCGGCTCGCAAGTGCTTTGTATTACCCATTTGCCGCAAGTAGCGGCGATGGCAGACACCCATCTTTTTATTTCAAAGGAAACAAAGGGAGAGCGAACGGTTACATCGATTGCCGAATTAGACTTAGAAGCCAAGGTTAAAGAAGTGGCACGGATGATTTCTGGAGTGGAAATCACGGAATTAACAATGCAGCATGCAAATGAATTGTTGGAACTAGCCAATCAAATGAAACTAGTTGTGCATGAATAGGTCCAAGTGAATAAATATGAAAAGCTATCCATTGAAGGATAGCTTTTTTCGTTTTATGAAGTTATAAATGCTGCTGCCAAGGGCAAAATTATAACTGTAAGGTGTTGATTTTCTCTTATACATGGTGTGGGATAGGAGCGAGGAGAGTGAATTGATTGAGAGTAGATTGGCTTAGAAAAATAACAGGATTAATTCTCCTTGTTCTTTTAATTGGTGTTGGCTTCCTTAAACCAATTCAAGAGTATGTTTCCATTCCTAAAGAAATGACTCTTTTTGAAGGACAAGAAAAAACAGTAACATCATTACCAGTCTTTTCACAAACGAACAAGAATGCCATTTATTCTATCGCAGAAAATGGCGGAGATACGCTTTCGATTAAAGGAGAAGAAAGCGGTGAAGAGAAGATGTTGTTAGAAATAGCAAATATACCCGTTAAAAACGTTGATATAAAAGTATTACCTGAATTCAAAATCATTCCAGGCGGCCAGTCGATTGGTGTTAAATTGAATACGCTTGGCGTTCTAGTTGTAGGCCACCACTTAATTGATACTGAAAAGGGTGCCAAATCTCCTGGAGAAGAAGCAGGAATTAAGGTTGGCGATATCATTATGGAAATTAATGATGAGCCAATTCAGCAAATGAGTGAAGTTGCTAAATATGTTGAAAAAGCGGGAGAAAATGATCAAACGTTAAAATTAGTCATCTTGCGCGATCAAAATAAATTTCAAACCGAGCTTAAACCGATAAAAGCTAGAGATGAAAAAAATTATCGTATGGGGCTATTCATTCGTGATTCTGCAGCAGGAATAGGTACGATGACCTTTTATCATCCAGAATCTAAAAAATATGGTGCCCTTGGACATGTGATTTCAGACATGGATACGAAAAAGCCAATCGTCGTCCACGATGGCCAAATCGTTCGTTCCACTGTTACTTCGATTGAAAAAGGGGCTAATGGAAGTCCTGGTGAAAAGCTTGCTCGTTTTTCCAATGAGAATGATATCATTGGCAACATTACCCGAAATAGCCCATTTGGCATTTTTGGTGAGTTAACGAAAGATATTGAAAATGGGATTGTCGATACACCACTCCCAATTGCTTTATCTAACGAAGTTAAAGAAGGGCCAGCGAAAATTTTAACAGTTGTTGGCGGAGATAAGGTTCAGGAATTCGATGTCGAGGTGATTAGCTCTGTTCCGCAAAAATTCCCTGCTACAAAAGGATTAGTTATAAAAATTTCTGATCCAGAGCTTTTAGAAAAAACCGGGGGAATTGTTCAAGGAATGAGCGGAAGTCCAATTATTCAAAATGGGAAAATTATTGGAGCGGTAACACATGTTTTTGTCAATGATCCGACTTCGGGGTACGGTGTTCATATTGAATGGATGTTAAACGAAGCGGGCATTAATATTTATGCAAAAACCGAAGACGAAAAGAAGAAAGCGAGCTAAACAGCTCGCTTTCTCGTGTTTATTCGACAAATACAAAGATGTTTTCTTGTCAATTGACGTAAAACGTCGAAAAGTAGAGTGAATTGGAGAAAAATTGAGATAATCGTGAATATTTATTATTTTTTTAAATTTTTAAAGGATTTTTCATTGCATTGTCGAAACTTTCAGTTAGAATAAAATTAAAGGAAAATTGTACTGAGGAGGAAGTTTGTGTGGTAAAGAAAATAAAAGTTTGTTTAGTGGATGATAACCGCGAGCTCGTTTCGCTTTTAGAGGAATATTTATCCAATCAGGATGATATAGAAGTAATCGGTGTTGCCTACAATGGTCAAGAATGCTTGGATTTTTTAGAAGATCATGATCCTGATGTACTTGTATTAGATATTATCATGCCGCATTTAGATGGTTTAGCGGTGTTAGAGAGAATGCGTGATTTACATAAAGCAACATTCCCTAATGTAATTATGCTGACAGCATTTGGCCAAGAGGATGTAACGACAAAAGCTGTTGAACTTGGTGCTTCTTATTTTATCTTAAAGCCATTTGATATGGAAAATCTCGTTAACCATATTCGTCAAGTATCAGGCAAGGCGGCAGCGATTACGAAGCGTCCAATCATAACAAGAGCAGCTGCAGTAGCTGAGCCAAAAACAAAAAGCCTTGATGCAAATATTACAAGTATTATTCATGAAATTGGGGTTCCAGCGCATATCAAAGGGTATTTGTATTTACGTGAGGCTATTTCCATGGTCTATAACGATATCGAGCTTCTAGGCTCAATTACAAAGGTTTTATATCCAGATATTGCCAAAAAGTATAATACAACCGCAAGCCGAGTAGAGCGGGCCATCCGCCATGCGATTGAAGTGGCATGGAGCCGTGGTAATATTGATTCCATCTCTAACCTTTTCGGTTATACAGTTAGCATGTCAAAAGCAAAACCTACGAATAGTGAGTTCATCGCGATGGTCGCCGATAAATTACGACTGGAGCATATGGCCTCATAGATTGGATACCATCTTAAATGAATAAGTGATTTATAAGTCATAGGCTGCTGTTATTTGGCAGTCTTTTTTATGAGCTGTTTTTAAGCAAATATTATCATTGAAGTATCTCCTTTAGTGCGTTAAAATTATAGAAATGTGAGGGTAAAGTTATAATTTTATGAAATAGGTGGTTGGAGAGAATGAAAGTTGCAAAATTCGGTGGAACTTCGATGGCAAGTGCTGAACAATTATTAAAAGTAGCAAATATTATAAAAGCAGATCAAGATAGAAAAATTGTTGTCGTCTCTGCTCCTGGAAAAAGGTTTAAAGCAGACACAAAGACGACTGATTTATTGATTGCCTTAGGCGAAAGCTGCCTAAAAGGTAATAATATAGATGAACAATTAACAGAGGTTATTGGGCGCTATCAGCAAATCGCCGTGGACCTCCATTTAGTAAATGGGATTATTGATGAAATTTCAGCTAACTTATATGAGCTTGTTCAATTAGATAAAACAAATGAAGCACGTTTTATGGATTGCCTAAAAGCTAGTGGTGAAGATAACAGTGCGAAGCTGTTTGCTGCATACTTAAATTCAATTGGGGTAGCCGCTCTTTATGTTAATCCTAAAGAAGCAGGTATTGTCGTAACAGATGATCCTGGTAATGCGCAAACATTGCCTGTGACATATGAAAATCTTAAAAAATTAAAAGAACGCAACGAAGTATTAGTGATCCCAGGTTTCTTCGGGTTTTCACCTGAAGGAAATCTTGTCACATTTTCAAGAGGAGGGTCAGACATTACAGGATCAATCGTAGCAGCGGGAGTTGATGCGAAGCTTTATGAGAATTTCACGGACGTTGATTCTGTTTATGTGGCAAATCCTAATATCGTGGAAAATCCAAAAGAAATTAAAGAATTAACATATAAAGAAATGCGGGAATTGTCTTATGCTGGTTTTTCCGTTTTTCATGATGAAGCATTAATCCCGGCATTCCGTGCTGGTATACCTGTTTGTATTAAAAATACAAATAATCCTTCCGCACCCGGCACATTAATTGTGGCTGAAAGAGACTATACAGGAGAACCTGTTGCGGGAATTGCCAGTGATTCGGGCTTTTGCAGCATTTACGTAAGTAAATATTTAATGAACCGGGAAATCGGCTTTGGTCGTCGTTTATTGCAAATTTTAGAAGATGAAGGAATTTCTTATGAGCATATGCCATCAGGAATTGATGATACATCTGTCATTCTTCACGAAAATCAATTAAGCAAAGAAAAAGAACGACGTGTATTAGACCGTATTAAAACGGAGTTAGAGGTAGACCAAATTTCTATCCGCCATAATCAAGCAGTTATTATGGTTGTTGGTGAAGGGATGACAAGCTTTGTTGGAATCTCTGCTAGGGCGACGGGAGCATTTGCCCGTGCTGGTGTGAATATTGAAATGATTAACCAAGGCTCCTCAGAAGTAAGCATGATGTTTGCTGTTGCTGAGTCAGATGCACCAAAGGCGATCCGTGCTTTGTATAATGAGTTTTTTGTGCATACAAAAGAAGAGGAAATTCCACTCGTATTGGAAGTAAATTAATCAAAAAGGTCGTTAGCACGAACTCGCTAACGACCTTTTTGATTTTGAAATCTCGGCTGGAGCTTCTTTCTTTTTTTATCGCGATAAAATATGAATCCTGCTACAAAAACAAGCCCGAACAAAAATAAGAGTAGACCAATTAAAAATTGCAGCCAAAAAAACGGGATATGAAATTGTGGAATAGCAAAAATGGTATCACGCATTAACTTAAACCCTAACACTGCAAGTATTCCAGGAACTGCAACAACTAATAAAGCTAGAAAGCGGCGCATAAAAATTTCCTTTCAATAATATCGAATTCATTAATAAACTAAGTATAACATGGAGAATGGAAAGAATTAAGATGGAAATATTGCTTTTTTTGCCGTTGTTAGAGATGATAATAAAAATATATTAAAAAAATTTGCGTGATTATTTTATTCCGCAATGAGCAAATCCCATTTGAACTGAATTAAATAGTAATAAAGAGAATAAAACTAATAAAGCGCTTACATTAATCGTTTAAAACAATTTTTGCAAGGAGGAACTATGAATGGAAATTTTTAAATATATGGAGAAGTATGATTATGAGCAATTAATTTTTTGCCAAGATCAACAGTCTGGCTTAAAAGCGATTATATGTATTCATGATACAACACTTGGCCCAGCACTTGGCGGTACGCGCATGTGGTCGTATGATTCAGAGGAAGCAGCGATTGAAGATGCACTTCGTCTAGGTAGAGGAATGACTTACAAGAATGCGGCTGCAGGGCTAAACTTGGGTGGGGGAAAAACCGTCATCATCGGCGACTCTCGCCAAGATAAAAATGAAGGGATGTTCAGGGCTCTCGGTAGATATATTCAAGGATTAAATGGCAGATACATTACTGCAGAAGATGTAGGAACAACGGTTGCTGATATGGATATCATCCATGAGGAAACGGATTATGTAACAGGCATTTCCCCAGCTTTTGGCTCCTCAGGCAATCCCTCTCCAGTTACAGCCTATGGTGTCTATCGCGGTATGAAGGCTGCAGCAAAGGAAGCTTTTGGTACAGATTCGCTTGAGGGCAAAACCATCGCCGTTCAGGGAGTAGGAAACGTCGCCTATACTCTTTGTCGTTATTTACATGAAGAAGGTGCGCGTCTTATTGTGACTGATATTAATAAAAAAGCTGTCGAGCATGCTGTTCATGATTTTGCGGCAAAAGCCGTTGACCCAACTGATATTTATAGTGTAGCTTGTGATATTTATGCACCATGTGCGTTAGGGGCGACAATTAACGATCAAACGATTCCGCAAATAAAGGCCAAAGTGATTGCAGGCTCTGCGAATAACCAATTAAAAGAGGAGCGCCATGGTGAAAAATTACATGAGCTTGGTATAATCTATGCACCAGATTATGTTATCAATGCTGGCGGCGTAATTAATGTTGCTGATGAACTTCATGGCTATAATCAAGATCGGGCTATGAAAAAAGTAGAACTGATTTACGATAACATAACAAGAGTCATTGAGATATCGAAACGTGATGGCATTCCAACTTATAAAGCTGCGGACCGGCTGGCCGAGGAGCGGATTGAAAAAATACGAAACTCTCGCAGTCAATTTTTGCAAAATGAAAAGCATATATTAAGCCGAAAAAACGGATAAAGAAGAAAATAAAATATAACAAATAAAAATTTAAGTATAAATTGTGAACATCATGACCCTTAAAAGGAGAAGAAACAAAGGATTATAGTATATAATAGTGATACTAGTCTTGGTTTTAATTTAAGCTACGGATTTTGCAGAATAGGGGGAGAAATAATGGCAACAGAATACGATCTTGTCATACTTGGAGGAGGAACTGGGGGTTATGTTGCAGCAATAAGAGCTGCCCAACTAGGATTAAAGACAGCAATTGTTGAAAAAGGAAAGCTTGGGGGAACGTGTTTGCACAAAGGCTGCATCCCTAGTAAAGCATTATTAAGAAGTGCAGAAGTTTATGCGACGGCTAAACGCAGTGAGGAATTTGGGGTATTCGCTTCAGACGTTAAGCTGGATTTTAGTAAGGTACAAGAACGAAAACAAAAAATAATCGACCAATTACTGCGTGGCATAGAGTTTTTAATGAAGAAAGGAAAAATTGATGTTTATGCTGGGATTGGCCGGATTCTAGGACCTTCGATTTTTTCACCAACAGCTGGGACGGTTTCAGTTGAGATGAATAACGGTGCTGAAAATGAAATGCTCATCCCAAAAAACGTGATTATTGCAACGGGTTCTAGACCTAGAACTTTGCCGGGTTTAGATGTAGATGGGAACTATGTGATGACATCTGATGAAGCGCTGGCGATGGAAAAACTGCCAAACTCCATTATTATTGTCGGCGGTGGTGTAATCGGTGTTGAATGGGCCTCGATGCTATCAGACTTTGGTGTTGATGTGACTATTTTAGAATATGCGGACCGTATTTTGCCAACGGAAGACCAGGAAATTTCTAAAGAAATGCAAAGAATTATGAAGAAGAAAAAAATTAAAATCGTTACAAATGCGAAAGTGCTCCCAGAAACAGTTGAGAAAACAAGTGGAGTAACAATTGCAGCTGAAGTGAAAGGTGAACAAAAAACCTTTTCAGCAGACACAATGCTAGTCTCTGTTGGCCGCGAAGCAAATGTTGAGGATATCGGCTTGCAAAATACGTCTATAGAAATAGAAAAAGGCTTTATTAAAACAAACGAGTTTTATCAAACAAAAGAATCCCATATTTATGCGATAGGTGATGTGATTGGCGGCCTGCAGCTTGCCCATGTGGCTTCGCATGAAGGGATTGTCGCTGTTGAACATTTAAGAGGAGAAAATCCAAGCCCACTTAACTATTCTTTCATTTCTAAATGCGTCTATTCAAATCCTGAAGTGGCAAGCGTTGGCTTTACTGAGGAAGAAGCAAAAGCAAAAGGCTATAACGTGAAAACTGGTAAATTTATGTTTAAAGCGATCGGAAAAGCGCTCGTTTACGGGGAATCGGATGGTTTTGTTAAGCTTGTTGCGGACAGTGATACAAATGACCTTTTAGGTGCTCATATGATTGGGCCGCATGTTACCGATATGATTTCCGAAGCAGGACTTGCAAAAGTTCTTGATGCAACCCCTTGGGAAATTGCGCATACAATTCACCCTCATCCTAGTTTGTCTGAAGCCATTGGAGAAGCAGCATTGGCAGTTGATGGAAAAGCTATTCACGCCTAGGACAAGAGAGGAGCTAGAGACTAATTAACTCTTTTAAAAGGAGGAAGCGCATATGGCAGAAAATCGCCATCAAGCACTCGGGTTAAGTGATGAAACTGTATTAGAAATGTTTGAAATGATGGTTTTAGCCCGGAAAATTGATGAACGGATGTGGCTATTAAATCGTGCTGGTAAAATACCATTTGTTGTTTCTTGTCAAGGTCAAGAAGCTGCCCAAGTTGGGGCTGCCTTTGCCTTAGATAAAAATAAAGATTATGTTTTACCATATTACCGTGATTTAGGAGTTGTGCTTACGTTTGGAATGACAGCAAAGGACATCATGCTTTCAGGCTTTGCCAAAGCAGAGGATCCTAACTCCGGAGGACGGCAAATGCCTGGTCATTTCGGCCAGAAGAAAAATAGAATCGTAACTGGGTCTTCACCAGTAACAACTCAAGTACCACATGCTGTTGGGTTTGCTTTAGCGGGAAAGATGGAAGGCAAAGATTTAGTAGCTTTCGTAACCTTTGGAGAAGGCTCTTCCAATCAAGGTGATTTCCATGAAGGGGCTAACTTTGCGGGTGTTCACAAGCTGCCGGTTATTTTTATGTGCGAGAATAATAAATATGCTATTTCTGTTCCAATTGAAAAACAATTATCATGTGAAAAAGTCTCAGATCGGGCAATTGGTTACGGGATGCCAGGAGAAACAGTGGATGGCAATGACCCACTAACTGTATATGAAGCAGTAAAAAGAGCGGCAGATAGAGCGAGGAGTGAGGAAGGACCTTCCCTGATTGAAACCGTTTCTTATCGCTTAACGCCACATTCAAGTGATGATGATGATCGGGCCTATCGTTCACGTGAAGAGGTGGAGGAGTCTAAGAAAAGAGATCCAATCATAACTTTCGCTTTCTATTTAAAAGAGGTAGGTCTTCTGTCTGATGAATTAGAAAACGCAATCTACGAGAAGGTCCAGTCCATCGTCGATGAAGCGACTGAATATGCTGAAAGCGCTCCATATGCAGAACCGGAACATGCTTTAAAATATGTGTACGGAGATTAAGGGGGATTATTTCATATGGCGATAAAGTCATACATCGAAGCAGTTACAAGTGCGCTTTACGAAGAAATGAAGCGGGATGAAAGGGTATTTGTGTTAGGGGAGGATGTTGGCAAAAAGGGCGGTGTTTTTAAAGCGACGTTAGGCCTTTATGAAGAGTTTGGTGAAATGCGGGTCATCGATACCCCCTTAGCTGAATCTGCAATCGTTGGGGTCGGAATCGGGGCAGCGATGTACGGTCACCGTCCTGTCGCCGAAATTCAGTTTGCTGATTTTATAATGCCGGCTATCAACCAAATTATTTCTGAAGCAGCGAAAATACGCTACCGCTCTAATAATGATTGGAACTGTCCTTTAGTCATTCGTGCACCATATGGAGGGGGAGTACATGGTGCCCTTTATCACTCCCAATCTGTTGAGGCTCTTTTTGCCAATCAGCCGGGCTTAAAAATTGTGATGCCTTCCACACCATATGATGTAAAAGGCTTGCTAAAAGCGGCTATCCGCGATGATGACCCTGTTCTCTTTTTTGAACATAAACGGGCCTACCGCCTAATTAAAGGGGAGGTTCCAGATGATGATTATGTGTTGCCAATTGGAAAAGCAGATGTCAAGCGTGAAGGAGAAGACATTACGGTCATCACATATGGGTTATGTGTTCATTTTGCTCTCGAAGCTGCCGAAAGGCTAGCAATGAATGGTATTTCCGTTCATGTCCTTGATCTTCGCACTGTGTATCCATTAGATCAAGAAGCGATTATGGAAGCCGCTTCGAAAACAGGCAAAGTTTTATTAGTGACAGAGGACAATAAAGAAGGCAGCATTCTCAGTGAAGTGGCGGCCATTATTGCTGAGCGTTGCTTATTTGATATGGATGCACCAATCATGCGTCTTGCTGGTCCAGAAATACCAGCGATGCCATATGCACCGACAATGGAAAAGTTTTTTATGGTAAATCCAGAAAAGATAGAAAAAGCGATGAGAGAGCTAGCGGAATACTAAAAGCAAAGGGGGCTTTAGGTGTGGCTTTAGAAAAGATTACAATGCCCAAGCTGGGTGAAAGTGTACACGAAGGCACAATAAGTACATGGTTAGTCAAGCCTGGTGCGAGTGTAAAAAAATATGATCCACTTGCGGAAGTGCAAACAGATAAAGTTGTTGCTGAAATTCCTTCCTCCTTTGCAGGAGTGGTTAAAGACATTATTGCAAAGGAAGGGGAAACATTGGCTGTCGGTGAATTAATTTGCACCATTGAAACAGAAGATAATGGCGAAAACGAACAGCATCAAATTACCAGTATACAAAATGTGGCAAGTCCTTCGTCGCCATTTGCTCAACTAAATGTGGAACAGCCGAACAAGTATCGTTATTCCCCTGCTGTTTTGAAAATGTCACAAGAACATAATATAAATCTTGAACTTGTGAACGGCACGGGCAAGGGAGGACGCATAACGAGGAAGGATTTGCAAAAGCTGATTGATTCTGGGAATCTAAGCATGCAGAATGCAAGTATGGAACAAACGAAGGAAGCAAGCAGAACGATTGAAGCGAGCAAAATCACTGAATCAAGAGAAACAATCCCTGTGATAGCAGCCAATACTATCTTACAAGCAGAAGGACATATGGGAGATATCGAGATCCCTGTCACAGCAGTACGAAAGGCCATTGCTACCAACATGGTTCGCTCAAAACATGAAATCCCGCATGCATGGACAATGGTTGAAGTCGATGTAACCGATTTAGTTGTTTACCGTGACTCCGTAAAGGATGATTTTAAGAAAAAAGAAGGGTATGCTTTAACATACTTTGCCTTCTTTGTGAAAGCAGTTGCTACAGCCCTTACTGAGTATCCAATCATCAATTCAACATGGGCTGGGGACAAAATCATTCAAAAGAAAGATATCAATATTTCAATTGCTGTGGCAACCGAAGATGCACTTTATGTTCCAGTGATAAAAAATGCGGATGAAAAAACAATTAAAGGAATTGCACATGAAATACACGATTTGGCCCAAAAGGTGCGTGCAGGCAAACTCACACAAGCTGATATAGAGGGCGGAACCTTTACAGTGAATAATACAGGCTCGTTTGGCTCTGTGCAGTCCATGGGAATTATTAATTATCCACAAGCGGCAATTTTACAAGTGGAAGCAATCGTCAAACGTCCAGTCATCATGAATGGCGGCATGTTTGCAGCAAGAGATATCGTGAACCTTTGCATGTCACTTGATCATCGCGTTTTAGACGGTCTTGTCTGTGGTCGTTTCTTAAAAAGAGTCAAAGAAATTTTGGAAAATATCTCGAAAGAAAATACATCGATTTATTAAAGCAAAGAGGTTGCCGCGGCAGCCTCTTTGTGCGACGGGCAGTCGCATAGAGTGTCTATGTCAGCACTCTTCTTTTCGGCTTGCTAGCAGTCAAAGCACGAACGGAGGGAATGAGTATCATTTTTCGGCGAAAAAAAAGAATCCAGTCTTTAAACCAGATTCCTCTTTATTTATTTCTAGTAAATGAAATAGAAACCTCTTTCCATCCACGACATGGAAATACGGTTCTTGTGTTCCAACGCTAGAGGCTTTGATTACTCATGGCGAAAATTAGGAACATCAAAACGTTCGGTTCTGTAAGGGGCTCAGGGTGAAATCCTCTGGGCCTACTCGACTAAGTCCTCGCCTAATCAGATGGGGACTAGGTTATTATTTAGGTAACTTGTTAAAAGCAATGAAAGCAACTGGTAAAGTTGTTGACCAAGGTAGCAGTTGGTCTAAGGTGTTAGTATCTGTATTAAAACGAAACCATAATAAAAATAGGCAAAATAGCAAACCAAATAAGATGTGACAGATTGATGACAGCATAGGTTAAAGTAATCGCACTAATAACAACATTCGTTTTCTTTAGCTGCACGTTGGACGCAAATTGCGCACGGTAGTATACATATAACAACACAATCGCAGGTAATATAACTTTTAAATTAACACTTGTAACTGGATCCTGTACGGCTGATGTCATAAAGAAATTTGCCTCAATGTAATAGCCAGTACTAAGAAGTAAAATCGTAAATACAATATCTGTTATATTTAGTAAATAAAGCATCCATAGTTTACTTTTTATAGTGTCAAGTGAATAGTCTTTAATAAAAGTAACCACTTGCATCACCTCCATTGAATTATTATACAAAATAATTGGAAAATAAATGTGATGAAAAATTGACAAATTATTTTCCTCTATTATTATGTCTAGTATCATGGATTATTATACTTTAGCAAAAGCAAAAGCCGTTTCGGAATTAGACTCCGAAGCGGCTTTTGAATAAAATTCGTTGAATTTGTTAGTTGACTTTATAAGATTGTAAAATCTGTTGAGCAAGTGGCTTCCACTCATCCGATAATTCCTCAGTGCAGTTAAATGTAGCCACTAGCAATTGACCATCCAGCTCAGTAAAGAACATAAGATTGTATATATTTGTATCTAGGGCAGGTGTTATCAATTCGAATACCCCGACGTTTTTACCATTAATTGTTGTCATTTCATCCCTATACCATGTTGCATCAGGGTAAGCACTTTCAAGGCCTGCTTTTAAAGTAGGTTTAGCTTGTTCGATTTCGCTATCTTCAATCGGTGTCGTTGTATGATTAAACGCAATATTAACCTCTCCTTCATTATCTGTATAAACCAATGTTGGAGGATTTCCTTGAGGGTATTTGATAGCTATCATTTCTTCTGACATAACTTCAAAATCCTTTGGAATTAAGATTTCTACTCTATCAGATAATACTTTTTTAGATTTTAACTTATCACTAATTGTAGTAGCGTTGGAATCTGTTTCTGTTGTAGCAGGTTCCGTTTTTTGATCTTCGTTACTAGTGGATGCTTCACTTTGTTTCGCGGGTTCTGTTTTCACTGATTCGTTTGAGCAAGCAGTAATAACCATCATAGAAAGTAAAAAAAATATTGCAAAAAATTTAGTCATTCTTTAAATCTCCTACCTTTTTATATAATTTTACTAAAAATAGTAATATATGTATAATGTTATCATAATTTGTCTAAAGGGTAAACAAAAAATCCCTGAATGGGGAAATAATGCCCATTTTTACTTTTTATAAAACTAGTATTCTTAAAATCAGGGGATATATTTTTGTGTTTATATAGAATACTCTGTAGGAGGATTAATTTATGGATAAAGAAATAAAAAACCTATGGATATCTATCTTGAGACATCCGTATTTAACGTTTGAAGCATTGAGCGATCAAAATATTAAAAGATGGCATATGTTTATTATCTCATACGTTGTTGGAACAACGAGTATATTAACAAGGTTTTATTTAAAAAATGCCAGTGAATACTTGTCTCTTTCTAGCATTATTATTATTGCTATCTTACTAGGACCTATTTCAGGGTATATTAGACTTATAATTGGTGCATTTTTAGCAAAAATAATTGGAAAGCTTTTTAAAGGGAAAGCCACATACGATCAGATGCTGATTGTAAATGTATGGTCTTCAGTACCAATAATCTTGACAATCCCAATATGGGTAATTGAAATCATTGTGTTTGGTCCAAGTCTTTTTACAGAGGATCCTTACAACTCGATTTCTAATTGGACTATGGGGTTCCTTTTTATTGCTCTTTCTTTTATTGAATTTTTGTTAGAGGTATGGAGTTTTATCATTTTTACTATAGGTTTTTGTAAATATCATGAATTTAAAAAAATAAAATACTTATTTTACATACTCAATGCTTTATTTTTAGGTATCCTTACTCTTTTTATTGTTGCAACAACCTATGTAGACATAGATACTATCCAATTTAATAAAAATGTGAATCAAGAAAATTATGATGTCTTGCTGGATGAGGTTAATGAGAAATTAGAGAAAACACCCGATAATATAGAACTTCAGAATGAAAAGGCTTTTCTTTTAATAAGTAATGGCGAGTTAAAAAAGGGGCTGAACCTAATAGACCTCATTTTAAAAAAGGACCCTGTAAATGATACAGCTTTAAATAACAAAGGATGGGCATTAAATGAACTAGGTCGCTATGAAGAGGCGGTTCAGGTGTTGAAAAAAAGCCTTTCAATTGAACCGAATGATGCTTACGAATATAACAATCTTGGTAATGCTTTTTTAAATCTAGAAGAATATGAAAGTGCAATAGATGCTTACGAATCAGTGATTGAATTTGGAGTTACAAAAGACTTTGAGGACGTTTACTATGGACTAGGGGTCGCCTATTATTATATAGAATATTATGAAGAATCGGTTAATAACTTGCAAAAATATCTAACGTTTGTTCCTAAGGACATTAATACCTATTGGTACATGGTTTATGCCTACGATGAAAGCAAAAAAACGCAAAATGCTATTGACACTGTTGATAAGATTATAAAAATAGATCCATCAGATATTGAGGCTTATACATACAAAGGCGATATTTTGCTCTATAGTTATAATGAAGTAGAGGCTTTAAAGGTATATGAGGAAATCATTGAAATGTTCCCTGAAGATCCTCATGGATATTACGGAAAAGCCCAAGTTTTATCTTTACAAAATAAATCAACAGAAGCTATTTCCTATCTAAGAGCGTCATTTTCATTTGATCCTTATTATAGCGAATATGCTTTTACAGACCCGGTGTTTGATCCTATAAGAGAAAGTGAAGCATTTGAGGAACTTATTTCTGAATTTAGCGAGGAATATAACTATATAGAGAAGTACCTGTGAGAAATCTCCCACGGCCATGTCATAATAATATCCACCACTAGGGTAAATTTGTTGTATACGTAACAATAAATATCAGAACAAAAGAACTAGAATAGAAGAATTGGAGAGCCAGTGGTAATAGAGCCGCTGCTCTCCTTTTTTTAATTGTTGCCGGTATAGGAGCGATTTGGGGCTTTGTAAGGAAAAAGAAAAACAATTCGGAAACTGCGGATCAATCAATGGATGATAATATAAGAAAAAATGAACTTTTTTAACATGCAATGACTCTTATATGTGAGAGAGGTGAAAGCATGAATATTGTTAAATTAGTGAAAAAAGCGAAAAAGGGCAGTAAAGAAGCATTACTCCAACTAATTATGGCTGAAAAAGATGCTTATTATCGGCTTGCTTTCACCTACATGGGGAATTCGCATGATGCGATGGATGCAATGGAGGAAATGATTGTTACATTATATGAAAAGATTGATCAACTAAAGAAGGAAGAAGCTTTTTATAGCTGGAGCAAAACGATTTTAGTGAATCATTGTAAATCATTGCTTCGTAAGCAAAAAAAGCTGGTGTTTTTGGATGATTTGGATTCAACGAATGAGCGGGACATTGAACATGCTGTGGATACGGATCCTCATACAAGTAGTGATCAACAAATGGATATTCAACAGCTTCTCTTCCATTTAAATGAACATCAGAAAGAAGCGATTCAATTAAAATATTTTCATGATCTCGACTACCAAACTATCGCTGTTATCACAAATGTTTCAATTGGTACCGTTAAATCAAGAATTTTTCAAGGATTGAAAAAGCTTAGAGAACATTATCGAGGTGATGGGAATGAATAATATTGAGAAACGATTAGCTGAAGAGAAGGAGCGCATCGATTCAATCACAGCACCGGAAGAAGTAGAAATGAGATTAAGCAGGGCTCTTAAGAAAATTCCTCCAAAAAGAAAGAAACTTATAGCACCTATTTTGAAAATTGCAGTAGCCTTATTTTTTGTGGCCATTATTAGTTATCAATACAATGCTTTAGCTTTTTATGGAAAGAAACTAATCGGATTTGACGAAGTGATGACAGGTACGTTGCAACAACTTAATGAAGAAGGTAAGGGACAAATTGTAGAAAAAAAGATAGTACTTGAAGACGGAACAAATTTTATCATTAATGGGATTATGACCGATGCCAATCAATTGGTGATGTATTACACAGTAGCTAATCCAAAGGGAGTAGATTATTTCTCTAGCGACCCTTTTTCAGGTTCGAGAATCACTGGTTTTTTAACAAACTCGAATAGAGGCGGAGGTTGGGCATCAATAAATGAGAATCAAGCAGAGATAAAAGGAACGATGTCGTTTGATCCAGTAAGTCCATTCTCAAAAAAATTGACGTTCCACTATTGGCAACATCAACAGAACGGCCAAATGAAAGAAGAAAGTGTTACGTTTCCTTATAATCCAAACAAAGCGATGCAAACCGAAGTGAAACAGCGGATAAAGAAAACATTGAAAGTTGACAAAGGGACGATTACGTTCGATTCGATAACAGCTACACCAACGATGACAGTCATTGCTGGGACGTTAAATGTTAAGAATTTTGATAGAGTGCACTCCGCCTTGTTTGGGGTTGAATTGATTGCAAATGGTGTACCTGTAGAAACACTCGGTAGTGGCAGTAGCTCATCATTTATGGGCACTAGGTTTGATATCCGTTACGATCGATTGCCTAAACCGTTAAAATCACTTGAATTAGTTATGAAAGAGTTTGTAGGCTATCAAGTGCTTGGAGAAAAGATTCCCCTTATTTCCGCAGGTACTGATGAACGGATTGCTCTTAATGGGAAGGAACTATGGGTGAAGGATGTGTCTGCGACATCACGAGGAGTTGAGATTACAATTGCTACGGATCAGGACGTAATGCTTGATGGTGTTTCTATTGAAATTCAAAACGAATCAATCCCATTAACAACGACAGTAAACCAAAATCTTATTAAGAAAGAAAACGGACAGGAATTGAAAGAGCGCACGCTGTTATTTGACACAAAAGAAAAGCCAGAATACTTACTAATTAGAGGGATGCACTACATGAAACAGTATAATAAAAAAATTGTGATTCCAGTTAGTTAAAAAAGAGTCGTTTTATTATTGACGAGTTTGTATTAACTTTTTGCTTGCTAATACCAAGCTGATTGTTAGCAAACTCGTCAATTGTTTGAAAAATTGGGGATATTTTCACCCTTCATTTTCCCTATAAAATCGTTCACCTGTTTCTGGGTTGTAGTAAACAGTTAATTTTTTGTTTGTTGTAGGATCGAAAGATACTTCGTTCGTGCGGATAAAGCCGTCAGGAACGTTCTTGCCGTGTTTTGTTTTAAAACGACGGTCCCAAATGTACCAAGAAAAAATAATAATGACGACGATAATGATGAACTGTATACCATAAAAGCCAATAATCCATGCCATTATCTTATACCGGTTCTACGACTACAGCTGTACCGTATGCAATGATTTCACTCATATTTTGGCCGATTTCACCAGAATCAAAGCGCATCATTACAATGGCATTGGCTCCCATTGAATTTGCGTTTTTAACCATTCGATCGATTGCTTGTTTTCGTGCATCTTCTAGCATTTCAGTATATTGGTTAATTTCTCCGCCTACGAGTCCCTTTAAGGAAGCCACAATATCTTTTCCGAGACCACGTGCACGGACCGTTAATCCGAATACAGGTCCTTTAATTTCAATGACTTTGTGATTGACAATATTTTCTGTTGTTACAATAATCATCCCGATATCACTCCAATTGTGTAATCTATATCACTACATAGTATTATTCTAGAGTTTTGTTCATATGCCTGCAACAAGTAGTTGAAAAATGGAAAATGTGACATAATAGTAGCAGGAGTAAAATGATAATGATAAAATTCTACAAATTATTGCTTAAACAACATTTTCAGCAAATTGCATTATTGATACATCGATTTATTTATAATACTATATAATTAGGCTTCAATTTTTTAGAAAATTTAAAAATAAAAGTAAGCTAACTTTCTAGGAAAGGGGTAGAGGTATCTCCTTGTTGAGATGAAAAATTATGAAAACAGAAAAAGAAACGAAGTTTGACTTAACCCAATTTTGTGAATTTCCTTTTCCTGATATCGAAGAGTGGAAGGAAACAGCTGAACAGTCGTTAAAAGGAAAACCGTTTGAAACCTTATTAACAAATACATATGAAGGAATTCAGTTAAAACCTTTATATGTAAAAAAGGATGTTGAAGGTCTAGAGCATATGAATGACCTTCCAGGTGAAGGATCATTCGTAAGAGGAACAGACTATTTGCGTAATTCAGCTAAAGCATGGGACATTGCCCAAGAAATAACAGGTGGAAGTCCTAAAGCTTTTAATGAGGCAGTTATTCAAGATGTCGAGCGTGGACAAACAATGGTAAATTTAGCTGTCGATGAAGCGACAAAAAGAGGCTATGATCCAGATGAAGCAGGAGAAGAGCTTATTGGCTTAAACGGTGTCCCCGTTTCCACAATGAAGGACTTAGAAGCTGCATTAGCAGGCATTGACCTTAAAGAACACCGCTTATTTATGCAAACAGGGATTAGTACACTTCCTTTATATGCTAGCTTTATTGCATTGATGAAGAAACAAAATAATCGCATTCACGATCTAGAAGCGTATATCGGTGTAGATCCAATTGGCTCAATTGCTGCTACTGGAAGTTCTCAACTTGGAATAAAACGACTATATAATGCAATGGCACAGTTAACAAAATGGTCAAATGAGAACACACCAAATATTAAGACCATTTATGTTCAAGGTGAGGTTTATCATAATGCTGGCGCAAGTGCTACCGAAGAATTAGCTTTCGCTCTTGCAACAGCAGTTGAATATATTTCTGAGATGGTAGAGCGTGGTTTAACAATTGATGAAATTGCTAAACAAATATATTTTTCATTTGCTGTGGGCTCAAATGTTTTTATGGAAATTGCCAAGCTTCGTGCAGCAAGACTGTTATGGTCAAAAATTGTTGAGAGCTTCGGTGGCAGTAAAGATGCGCAAAAAATGTATATCCATGCCCGCACATCAAGCTGGACAAAAACAGTTTATGACCCATATGTGAATATGCTACGCACGACAACAGAGGCATTTGCTGGAGCTGTTGGTGGTGCTAACAGCATGCATGTTTCTCCATTTGATGAAGCAATTCGAGCAAGCGACACATTCTCACGCCGCATCGCTCGCAACACGCAAATTATTTTACAAGAAGAATCATATTTGAACAAAATCGTTGACCCTGCAGGCGGCTCTTGGTATGTAGAGTCACTGACAGATGCAGTTGCCAAAAAAGCTTGGGAGCTTTTCCAAGAGATTGAAAAGAATGGCGGCATGTATGAAGCGTTAAAAGCTGGTTTAATACAGCAAATCATTTCTAAAACAGCTAATAAAAAGAAAAATAACATAGAAAATCGTAAGGACCGTATCGTTGGCACGAATATGTATCCTAATTTAGATGAGAAACCGCTACAAGTTAGAGAAGTCTTCGAAGATGCTAAAGCTGTAACGATTGAAGCATGTAAATCTTTAAAGTCCGAAAATCGTGAAAATGTTAAAGCGGCGTTAAGTGAAGCGAAAGCTGCCGTTACAAATGAGGAGCAACTATTACCAGCTCTCATCAATGCAGCAGCAGAAGGTGCTACGGTTGGAGAAATGATTAATCTTTTAGCTGAAAACTGTAAAGGAGCTAAGGTGGACAAGCTTGTTGCTCAGCGCATGTCAGAAGGCTTTGAACAGCTTAGAACAGCTTCTGAAAATTATAAAGAAAAAACAGGTGAATATCCGAAAGTTTTCTTTGTTAATCTTGGACCGATTCCAAAGCATAAAGCGAGGGCTGATTTCTCAGCTAATTTTTTTGCTGCAGGTGGCTTTGAAGCGGTAAGAAACAATGGCTACGAAACTGCAGAAGAAGCAGTTGAAGCTGCTGTTCATTCAGGTTTAAATATCGTTATCATTTGCGGTACGGATGAGCAGTATGAACAATTTGTACCAGCGATTGCAAAAGAACTTAAAAATAAGCGGCAAGATGTTTATATTTTGGTAGCAGGAAAACCAGCTGCTGAGCTTGAACAGCAATATGTTGAAGCTGGCGTTAATGAGTTTATCCACGTTAAATCTAACTGCTATCAAACTCTTGCGAAATTGCAAGAGCGTAAGGGGGTTAACTAAATGAGCAAGAAACCAGATTTTTCGCAAATTCCCTATCAATCAGCACCATCTACTGTTGATGTAGCTACATGGAAAACACAAGTTGAAAACGAGATTGAAGGTTCCTTTGAGGACTTGCTTTTTAATACAAATGAACAAATCAAAGTAAAACCGATGTATTCAAAGGAAGATATTGCTGAAAATGCCTATATGGATTATATGCCGGGTATTACCCCGTATTTAAGAGGTCCATATCCAACGATGTACGTGGCTCGTCCATGGACAGTGCGCCAATACGCAGGGTTTTCGACAGCCGAGGAAAGTAATGCTTTCTACCGCCGCAACTTAGCTGCAGGTCAAAAGGGACTTTCAGTTGCGTTTGACTTGGCAACGCACCGCGGCTATGACTCGGATCATCCACGCGTTGTCGGTGACGTTGGAAAAGCGGGTGTTGCCATTGATTCAATTTTAGATATGAAAATTTTGTTTGACGGTATTCCACTTGATCAAATGTCTGTTTCAATGACAATGAATGGCGCCGTGCTGCCAATTATGGCTTTTTATATCGTGACAGCTGAAGAACAAGGCGTCAAACCAGAACAATTAGCTGGAACAATCCAAAATGATATTTTAAAAGAGTATATGGTACGTAATACGTATATATATCCACCAGAAATGTCAATGAAGATTATTGCTGATATTTTTGAATACACATCACAAAATATGCCTAAATTCAATTCGATTAGTATTTCGGGCTATCATATGCAAGAAGCTGGTGCACCTGCTGATATTGAACTTGCTTATACGCTCGCTGACGGTGTTGATTATGTACGTACAGGTTTAAAAGCTGGGATTGATATTGATAAATTTGCTCCACGCTTATCATTCTTCTGGGCGATTGGTATGAACTATTTTATGGAAGTTGCAAAAATGCGCGCTGGTCGGTTAATTTGGGCAAAATTGATGAAACAGTTTAATCCAAAAAATCAAAAATCGTTAGCATTACGTACCCATTCTCAAACATCAGGATGGAGCTTAACAGAGCAAGATCCATTTAATAATGTTACTCGTACATGTATTGAAGCCATGGCTGCTGCACTTGGTCACACGCAATCATTGCATACAAATGCACTTGATGAAGCGATTGCATTACCAACTGATTTCTCAGCACGTATTGCCCGTAATACACAGCTTTACTTGCAGGATGAAACAGGAATTTGTAATGTTATCGATCCATGGGCAGGCTCATACTATGTTGAATATTTAACAGGTAAGTTAGTTGAACGTGCATGGGCTCATATTGAAGAAATTGAACAATTAGGTGGTATGGCGAAAGCGATTGAAACAGGGCTTCCAAAAATGAGAATTGAAGAAGCAGCAGCACGCCGTCAAGCTCGTATCGATTCTGGCGTAGAATCAATCATTGGGGTCAATAAATACCGCTTAGATAAAGAAGAGCCAATTGATATTTTGGAAGTTGATAATACAGCTGTTCGCCAACAGCAGCTTGAAAGATTAAAAGAACTTCGTGAAAATCGCGATGAGGCTAAAGTTCAAGCGGCACTTGCGGCAATTACGAAAGCAGCGGAAACAGGGGAAGGAAACCTGCTTGCGTTGTCAGTTGATGCTGCTCGCGCTCGTGCATCATTGGGAGAAATTTCTGATGCGATTGAAAAAGTATCTGGCCGTCATAAAGCTACAATCCGTTCGATTAGTGGCGTGTATTCAACTGAATATAGTGATGAAGAAGTTATTAACAGAGTGAAACAAATGACAGATGATTTTGCGGAAAGAGAAGGCCGCCGCCCACGGATTATGGTTGCGAAAATGGGACAGGATGGACATGACCGCGGTGCGAAGGTTGTTGCGACAGCATTTGCTGATTTAGGGTTTGATGTCGATGTCGGCCCACTTTTCCAAACTCCTGAAGAAACGGCATTACAAGCAGTTGAAAATGATGTCCATGTGATTGGCATGAGCTCGCTTGCAGCAGGCCATAAGACATTGTTGCCACAGCTCATTGCAGAATTAACGAAGCTTGGTCGTGAGGATATTATCGTCGTTTGTGGTGGCGTTATTCCTGCGCAAGATTATGATTATTTGAAAGAGCAAGGTGCAACCGCCATCTTCGGTCCGGGAACTGTTATTCCTGTATCCGCACAAAAGGTTATGGAAGAAATTAATCGCCGTATCTTAGAGGCTGAGGATGTGTTTTAATTTATGACGGATAAAGAAAGCAGACCAGAATGGGCGCCTGAAAATGCAACAAAAGGCTTCACAACAAAAGTAATGAAAGGTGTTGAAGGTGGTCATGACGGCTTTAGCGATAGCGCAATGAAGTCGTCTCGGTTACCTGTGACTCCAATAAAACGAGGTCTGTCACTTGATGAAGTTGTAAATGGCATTTTAAACAATAATCGGACGATCCTTGCTCGTGCGATTACGCTTGTCGAAAGTAACGCCTATAAGCATATTGAAAAAGCGCAGCAAATTCTTAACCGTATTCTTCCATACACTGGTAAGGCGTTAAGAATTGGTATCACAGGCGTTCCAGGTGCTGGTAAAAGTACGTTTATTGAAGCTATGGGAAGTTATCTTTGTGGTCTTGGACTTCGGGTTGCTGTTTTAGCTGTCGATCCTTCAAGTAGCATCACTGGCGGCAGTGTTCTCGGTGATAAAACGCGGATGGAGAAATTATCACGCGAGAAAAACGCTTTTATTCGCCCATCACCATCTGGCGGCACTCTTGGCGGTGTAAACCGGAAAACAAGAGAAACAATGCTTTTATGTGAAGCAGCAGGCTATGACGTTATTTTGATTGAAACAATCGGCGTTGGTCAAAGTGAAGTCGTTGTTCGTTCGATGGTTGACATGTTTGCCCTTATCGTGCTAACCGGTGCTGGCGATGACTTGCAAGGCATGAAAAAAGGCGTCATGGAACTAGCGGATATCATTATCGTCAACAAAGCAGATGGCGACAATGAACAAAGAGCATTAATTGCCCAAAAAGAGTACAGTCAGATTTTGCACTATTTGCGACCATCAACAGAAGGCTGGGAAACAAAAGCCTATACTTGCTCCGGCTATTACGGAAAAGGCATCGATGTCATTTGGGAAGAGATGAAAAACTTCGAAGCGAACATCAAAGCCTCTGGCGTCCTAGAAAAAAGACGTGAGTCACAAGTAAGAGAGTGGATTTATGCGATGATTAAAGACCAGCTTGAACAAAAATTCTTTAATCATTCAGAAGTGAAAAAAGTGATGCCAGAAATAGAAAAGGACGTTATTACTGGGAAACAACCCGTAACCCAGGCCGTCAAATTTTTATTTGAACAATACGAAAAGGTTCCAGAATAAGGTACGTAACATAAAAGGGTAGATTGATTGCATACAAGCAATCAACTACCCTTTTTTATACTCATAGATACTTGGTTTATTTAATAAAATCTGAAGGTGAGTGATGGGGGTAACTCACCTTCAAAATCTAGGGAGTCTAGGGGTATGGGGCCTAGATTTATTATTATAGTTCCCTGTTTAAGAAAAATTAAACATAAAAATGTATTAAATTTGCTTCACTCCCACTAAATTGTTACTATTGTTTTATATTACTGTTTAAAGGTGGGAGAGACATAGATGAATATGGATTATAATATGTTTATGAACGACATTGTTGACAATGCCAGAAAAGAAGCCGTTGCGGCTGGCTTTACAGAGGCAAAGACTCCAGAGGAAGTCGAAGAGGCTTTCAAAAAGTCGGGGACAACACTTGTATTGATTAATTCAGTTTGTGGCTGTGCAGGTGGCTTAGCTCGTCCGGCAGCGGCACATGCTATTCATTATGATAAAGTACCTGACCATATGGTTACTGTTTTTGCGGGTCAAGACCGAGAAGCAACCGAAAAAGCCCGGGAGTTTTTTGTAGGTTATCCACCTTCATCACCTTCTTTTGCTTTAATGAAGGATGGCAAATGTGTAGCTATGGTAGAACGTCATGAAATCGAAGGTTCAGAGCCAATTGAGGTAATCCAAAAACTGCAGGGAATTTTCGAAGAATATTGTGAGGAAATTTAATTTTTAAGGAGAAGACCGAAAACGGTCTTCTTCTTTTTTTGTAAAAAATATTATTCTGAAATATTTATATATTTAATCTATTTGCCAAGCCCTTGATTCCATTTTGAAACATGATAAAATTCAATTTAACGCATAATTATCAACTGAAATTAATATTTATTACTCTTTTGAAACAAGGATTTTACAGCATAGGAAAAAGGAGGAAATCATATTGAGAAAATATATTAGTATTGCGTTCGCACTATTTTTGTTCCTTGGACTTTTAGCAGCCTGTGGTCAAGGTGGTAATAATAATGAACAACCATCAAGCACGAACGGTGGAACTGGGGAAGCTAAAAAAGTATTAAAGATGGGTACATCTGCAGATTTCCCACCATTTGAATTTGTGGATACAGCAAAAGGGGAAGACATTATCGGTTTTGATGTCGACTTGGCTAAAGCAATCACTGACAGACTTGGATATGAATTGAAAATTCAAGATATTGATTTTGCAGGTTTGATTGAAGCGTTAAAATCAGGCAGAGTGGATATAGTTTTAGCAGGGATGTCTGCAGACGAAGATCGGAAGAAAAGTGTAGATTTTTCAGATGTCTATTTTTTAGCTAATCATATGGTTATTTTTAAAAAGGAAACTGGTTTCAAATCAATTGAGGATTTAGCTGGTAAAACGGTAGGTGTCCAATTAGGCTCCATTCAAGAGGAAAAGGCAAATGAAATAAAAGTAACAACTGATATTAAGATTGAAAGCAGAAACCGCGTTCCTGAGATTGTCCAAGAATTAAAAGTAGGTCGTTTTGATGCAATCATTGTTGAGGATGTTGTTGCTAAAGGATATTTAGATAAAAATAAAGACTTGGCCAGTTTTTCACTTCAAAGCGATGAAGAAAACGGTTTTGCAATCGCCTTTCCAAAAGGTAATGACAAGCTTGTAGCCGAATTTAATAAAGTAATAAGTGAAATGAAAGCAAGCGGCGAGCTAGACCAATTAATTAATAAATGGTTTGGCGGGGAGCAATAATAAGAAAAACGTGAGCGGCGAATCGGTGTGTTTTGCCGCTTTTCCTAGTGAATATAGAAATGAGGTGTCACTAGTTTGGATTTTGGACCGATTATGCCATCCGTTCCCTATATTATTAAGGGGATTTGGATCACTTTACAGGTTGTTGCTGTTTCAACAGTATTAGGGTTTGTTCTAGGTGTTTTGTTAAGTTTATTTAAAATTTCAAGAATTAAAGTGCTTCAGTGGTTTGGAGATGCTTATACATCTATTTTTAGAGGCACACCGTTAATTTTACAGCTGTTTATTATTTATTATGGATTACCACAATTAATCGACTATCAAATCCCGGCTTTTATGGCTGCTGTTTTGGCATTTGGCTTAAATTCAGGGGCGTATGTTTCGGAAATTATCCGCGCTGGAATTGAAGCGATTGATAAAGGACAACGTGAAGCAGCAATGGCGTTAGGTGTTCCCTATGGACAAATGATGAAAGATATCATCTTGCCGCAGGCGATGAAAAATATCTTACCTGCTTTAATGAATGAATTTATTACGTTAACAAAAGAATCTGCCCTTGTCTCTGTTATTGGGGTAACAGATATTATGCGCCGTTCCTATATTGTTGGTGGTGACCATTATTCATTCTTACCGCCAATGCTAATTGCTGGACTTATATATTATGTGATGGTAATGGGATTAACTCTTCTAGGGAAACGCATGGAGAGGAGGATGAAACGTAGTGATTAAAGTAGAAAATTTGCATAAAACATATGGGAAATTAGAAGTGCTGAAAGGGATTACGACGACGATTGCTAATGGTGCTGTTGTTGCGATTATTGGCCCATCTGGTTCTGGAAAATCAACATTTTTAAGATGTTTAAATAAGTTAGAGGAACCTTCGGAAGGAAAGATATGGATTGAAGAGGAAGAAATAACCAATCCGAAAACAAATATAATGAAAGTAAGACAAAAAATCGGCATGGTTTTTCAACATTTTCACCTATTTCCGCATATGACAGTTCTTGAAAATTTAACGTATTCGCCAATCAAAGTCAAAGGCCTTTCAAAGGCAGAAGCTGAAAAAAAAGCAAGAGCGCTTTTAGAAAAAGTAGGGCTATTAAATAAAGCGAATGAATATCCTAGCCGTCTATCAGGTGGTCAAAAACAGCGTGTTGCAATTGCACGGGCGCTGGCGATGGAACCAGAGGCGATGTTATTTGATGAACCAACATCAGCTCTTGACCCGGAAATGGTAAAGGAAGTGCTCGATGTAATGAAAACACTGGCACATACAGGAATGACGATGGCGATTGTTACTCATGAAATGGGGTTTGCAAAGGAAGTTGCCGATCGTATTTTATTTTTAGATCATGGCGTTCTCGTTGAGGATGCACCACCAGATGAATTTTTTTCAAATCCGAAATCTGAGCGTGCTAAAGAATTTTTAGCGAAAGTATTATGAGATGACAAAAATCATCTCTTTTTTTATGCTCAAAATCAAAGCTGTTTTTAGCACAAATTAAGGCTATAATGACAATGAAAGGAGGGCTATATGCTAAAAATAGGAACAAGAACTTTAAAAACAGCAATAGGAACCGTGCTTGCTATTAGCATTGCTAAATTTTTTGATTTAGACCATTACGCATCCGCAGGAATATTGACGATTCTTTGTATCCAAGCCACAAAAAAGAAATCAGTCAAAACAGCTTGGGCTAGATTTGTAGCCGCTCTTATTGGCATTGTTTTTTCATTCATCTTTTTTGAAGGAATCGGTTATTACCCGATTGTTATTGGGATTATACTAATATTTTTTATACCAGTAGCGGTACGTTTGAAAGTTCAAGAAGGGCTTATAACTAGCTCCGTAATCATTTTACAATTTTTTAATTCACAGGACATGTCGATCACTTCCATTGCGAATGGGATTTTTATTCTGATTATTGGCATCGGTGTGGCATTGTTAATGAATTTATATATGCCAAGTGCTGAGAATAAATTATTTGCTCTGCAAAAGGAGCTTGAAGCACAATATAAGAAAATCCTAAATGAAATGTCCATTTATTTAAAAGAAGGGGATCACCTTTGGGATGGCAGAGAAATTACGGAGTCCTATCATATTATTCAAATGGCAAAAACTTTGGCAGTACGTCATCGGGACAATCGTTTTTTAGGTGTCGACGATGATTTTTATAAATATTTTAAAATGAGAGAAAAACAATTTGAGGTCATCGAAAGGATGCTTTCCCTCGTTACATCAATAAAAATTTCAATGCTCCATTCTAAAATAATTGCCGATTTAATCGATGAGATTGCCGATGCCGTGCATTCTGGAAATACGGCGATTCTTTTTTTAGAAAAATTAGAGGGCTTGCACAAAACGTTTAAGGAGATGCCTCTGCCGCAAACACGGGAAGAGTTTGAAATTCGTGCGTCTTTGCTAAATTTTTTATGGGAACTTGAAAAGTATTTGAATATTAAAAGGTATTATCGGGAAAGCGATGTATGAAAATAGGTGGGGAGTATAAAACTATCATCAAATATAGACGATGAGGATGAGTTCAAATGCTTGAAAAGGTGCTACTTACGATTATGTTACTTTCACCATTATGGCCAATCGGACAAAATCCAATTGTCGGCGACCCGTTTCTAATCGTTAATAAAAAAACAAACCAACTAGCCTATATTAATGAGGGTAAGCTGCAAAAGATTTATACGGTTGCGACTGGACAAGAGGATGACTTAACACCGCTTGGAAAATTTACAATCACGGTAAAAGCCATCAATCCTTATTATCGAAAGAAGGACATCCCTGGTGGGGCTAAAGAAAATCCGCTTGGAACAAGGTGGATTGGCTTTGATGCAGAGAATACGGATGGAAGAATATATGGGGTTCACGGGAATAACAATCCCGATTCAATTGGAAAGTATATAACACAAGGCTGTGTACGAATGTATAATGAGGAAGTAGAGGAGATTTTCTCTGAAGTCCCAATCGGAACACAAATTGTCATTGTTTCATCTGACCAATCATTTGTTAGACTAGGCCAAAAATATGGTGCGATTCAACAAGACAATCCAAATAATTTAAAATCCTTTTTAGATAATTTTATTTTGGTCACTCCGAGTACATCTTCGTGACCATTGTAACCGGATAAATCTGGAATGTCTTAATATGGAGCCTCTCACTCATGTTCTTTTTGAGTCAGCTTTAAAATAAAAAACTAATTCCAGCTAGTAAAGTTGTTAATAGCAACGTGGACAACATTAAATAAACCATGATTTTCATTAATTTACGATTCATTTTGTAAATACCCCCTACAAATATACTCTATTTTATTGTACTATTTTATTAATGTTTAGGACAAGGGGAAACAGCTTGTCGAAATAGATGAAAAATTGCGAAATTCTTAATGTTTAGCAGGAAATTAGGTAATAGATGTCGAAAAGGTTAAACCATGACTTTTGAGCGTTTGTACATAAGGAGGAGAAATAAGTGGTAAAAAAGATAGACCATATTGGAATTGCGGTAAAATCAATTGAAGCATCATTACCGCTTTACACAGAAAATCTAAAATTAGAGCTTTTAGGGATTGAAGAAGTGGAATCAGAAGGAGTGAAAGTCGCATTTTTAAAAATTGGCGAATCAAAAATAGAATTGTTAGAACCGCTGCATAGTGAAAGCCCAATCGCAAAATATATTGAAAAAAGAGGAGAAGGTATTCATCATATAGCATTAGGTGTCGATGGTATCGAAGAAAGAATACAAGAAATTAAAGCAAATGGCTTGCGCATGGTCAATGAAGAGCCAAAGACAGGCGCAGGTGGCGCACAAATTGCTTTTATGCATCCAAAGTCATCTGGTGGTGTATGCTTTGAATTATGTGAAAAGCCTGAAAAGGGGGAGAAATAATGGATATTTTTGAGAAAATTAGTGAGTTGTATGATCGTCGTCGTGAAGTAGAACTTGGGGGCGGTGATGCACGTATTGAGAAACAGCATGAGAAAGGGAAATTAACAGCTAGGGAAAGAATTGATCTATTGCTCGACAAAGGAACATTTGTTGAAACCGATCCATTTATTGATCATCGTTGTGTTGACTTTGGCATGGCGAATCAACAAGGACCTGGCGAAGGCGTTGTCACTGGTTATGGGAAAGTGAATGGTCGTATTGTTTTTGTATTCTCACAAGATTTTACCGTTTTTGGCGGGGCATTAGGTGAAATGCATGCTTTGAAAATTTCTAAAATTATGGACCTTGCTGCGAAAAATGGTGCTCCAGTTATCGGTCTAAACGACTCAGGGGGAGCAAGAATTCAAGAAGGTGTTCTTTCACTTGATGGCTATGGACAAATTTTTTATCGGAATTCGATTTATTCGGGGGTTGTACCGCAAATTTCGGTTATTATGGGACCTTGTGCAGGTGGTGCTGTATATTCTCCAGCAATTACAGACTTTGTATTCATGGTTAATAAAACAAGTCAAATGTTCATCACGGGACCAAAGGTTATTGAAACAGTAACAGGGGAAAAAATTTCATCAGAAGATCTTGGTGGTTCAAAGGTACATAATACAATTAGTGGTAATGCTCATTTCCATGCGGAAAACGAAGAGCAAGTGTTAAATGATGTTCGTCGTTTACTTGGTTATTTGCCACAAAATTATGAGGAAAAAGCACCAATGGTTGATTACTTAGAAGAAGATGATCATTATCGTCCAGACTTAACAGAAGTGATTCCGTTTGACGCCATTCGCCCTTATGATGTTCGAGTTGTCATTGACCAAGTTGTCGATAAAGACTCATTCATGGAAATTCATGCGGGATTTGCGAAAAATATTGTTGTAGGTTTTGCCCGTATTAATGGTGAATCTGTTGGATTAGTATGTAATCAGCCGAAGGTGATGGCAGGTGGATTAGATATTGATTCATCTGATAAAACAGCACGGTTTATTCGTTTATGTGATTCTTTCAATATACCAATTATCACGTTTGAGGATGTTACAGGCTTCTTCCCAGGAATTAAACAAGAACATGGCGGTATTATTCGTCATGGGGCAAAAATTCTTTATGCCTATTCAGAAGCTACTGTTCCGAAAATTACAGTAATCACTCGTAAAGCTTATGGTGGCGCTTATGTGGCATTGAATAGTAAGTCAATCGGCGCAGATATTGTGTACGCATGGCCGAATGCGGAAATCGCTGTAATGGGTCCACAAGGGGCAGCAAATATTATTTTTGCAAGGGAAATAAATGAAAGTGAAAATCCTGATGCTAAACGTCAGGAAAAAATTGATGAATACCGCGATAAATTTGCAAACCCATATGTTGCTGCTTCACGCGGAATGGTCGATGATGTTATCGATCCGCGTGAAACAAGGATTAAGCTTATTCAAGCGCTTGAAATGCTTCGCAACAAAAAAGAGGAAAGACCTCGCAAGAAGCATGGAAATATTCCATTGTAAACTCATATTGAAAACGAGCTAGGCAGAAGCTTAGCTCGTTTTTTATTTCCACTAAATAATCTGAACTTCAAGCCATTTTCGCACACTATTGATAAACCAAATTTTCGTGCATACTTTCAAGTCAGCTATCGTTATTGTTTTTTCATGAATTTGTCCATTTTTTATTAAGGTGTCGCGAAATGTACCCGCCAATAAACCGCTGCTTACTGGTGGTGTCCACATTACGCCATCGATTTCCAAAACGACATTCCCATTCGTAAACTCTGTCAGCTCTTTATTTTCATTCCACAGAAGTACATCGTAAACTTCAGGATGTTGTTTTTGAAACCTAGTATAAACATCTCGATTTGTTGTTTTATGATAAAGGAATGGATTTTCTTTTGATATTGGTTGGTCAGCAAGTGCGACCTTTAAAGGTGTTTTTGACTGTGTAATTGGAACACCCTCCATTTCTATTTCTCCATTTCTTGTTAGAAGAAGCCGAATCTTTAGCTTGCCATTGTTATTTTGATTGGCGAACTCAAGTAAGCTGTTTTTGATATCCTTTAATTTATATTGGAAACTGAAATAATCTGCCGAGTTTTGCAGGCGATTAAGATGTTCTTCTAATAAAAAATATTCACCTTCGCTTAGCAGCAAGCTTTCTAGTAATTGAAATGGAGGTTGCTCTTTATCAAGGAAACTCGCTTTTGCAAGAATTTCGTTATATTCACCTTCCACCGTTGAATCCCAAGTAATCCCACCGCCAACACCATAAGTTGCTTCTCCTGAATATTGGTCGATGATTACTGTTCTTATCGGGACATTAAAGATTGCTTCCTTTGTTGGTGTTATAAAACCAATCGCACCACAATATACTTCGCGTGGCGCTGTTTCTAACTCGGTAATAATGTCCATTGTACGGATTTTTGGAGCACCTGTAATCGATCCGCAAGGAAAAAGTGCTTTTAAAATAACAATAAGCTCTTTATTAGGTGCAACTTTGGCAGTAATTGTTGATGTCATTTGATGCACGGTAGGATACCGTTCGATTTCAAACAGCTTCGCAACATTTACTGTACCTGTTTCAGCTATCATACCTAAGTCATTGCGAAGTAAATCAACAATCATTACATTTTCAGCACGGTTTTTTTCTGAATGATAAAGAGAATTTGCGATTTCTTCGTCTTCTATGCATGAATATCCTCGTTTCGCTGTTCCTTTCATCGGTTTTGTCGTGATGTTACCATCTTTTAAATGAAAAAATAGTTCAGGTGAGGTAGATAAAATACTATGCTCTCCTGTATTAATATAAGCACAATAATTGGCAGTTTGTGCTTTTTTTAGTTTTTCAAAAAAAGCAAGATCATCACCTTGAAATTCGGAATGAAGGCGAATCGTATAATTCACCTGATATGTATCGCCGCTTTCAATATATTGTTTAATAGTCGAAATTGCCGATTCGTATTCCTCCATATTCACAGAAGACTGCCATTTCTCAACATGATATGTACCTGTGCTAGTTAGCGAATGATATTCTGGCTCTGAAAATAGTCCAAACCATAATAATGGCATTGTATTCCTTTGCTTAGTACGAACAGCCTTATTAAATGCCGCGGCACTCTCATATGACAGAAAACCAGCGGCATAATAGCCATTCTGTACAGCATCTTGAATGATTTGTAAGCAAGGCAATACCTCTTCGACAGTGTTAGCAACAATAATTTTATCTGGGTTGCTAAATGTAAGTGGCTGAAGTTCTCCTGCTGCGCTTTTAAATTCAAATGATAAGATAGGTTTCTTCGTTTCTGTATTTTTTGTTTGCATCATTACGTTCCTTTGAAATAGTTATTAAATTTAGAATGTATATTATGTATTGTAGACAAGAAAATCTAGCTTGAACATACTGTATTTAGAAAAATGGAACAAAAGCAGTACCTAAGTCATATACATCGTTTTTAATTTGGTAATCCCACCTATAAGTTATATAATAAAAAGGGAAATGTTAACAACAGGAGGAATCCCATTATGATAAATAAAGACCGATTAGTGCAAGAATTTATGGAGCTTGTTCAAGTAGATTCGGAAACAAAAAATGAAGCTGAGATTGCAAAAGTTTTAATACAAAAATTTGAACAGTTAGGTTTGCAAGTTGTTCAGGATGACACAACAGCCCAAACTGGGCATGGTGCGGGAAACTTAGTTTGTACTTTAAATGGCACAAAGGAAAATGTTGATGCAATTTACTTTACCTCCCATATGGATACGGTTGTGCCTGGGAGGGGCGTAAAACCGTCAATAAAAGATGATTATATTGTAACGGATGGAACAACGATTTTAGGTGCGGATGATAAAACGGGTTTGGCAGCGATGCTTGAAGCAATTAAGGTGTTAAAAGAACAAAATATCGAACATGGCACGATTGAATTTGTCATTACAGTTGGTGAAGAATCTGGTCTTGTCGGTGCAAAAGCGTTAGATTCATCATTAATGACTGCCAAATTCGGCTATGCCTTAGATAGCGATGGAGAAGTAGGCAACATCGTTGTTGCAGCACCAACGCAGGCAAAAATCAAGGCAATCATTAAAGGAAAAACGGCCCATGCTGGAGTGGCCCCTGAAAAAGGTGTTTCAGCGATTACTATTGCCGCTAAGTCAATCGCAAAAATGCCGTTAGGAAGAATTGATAAGGAAACAACCGCTAACATTGGCCGTTTTGAAGGTGGTAGCCAAACGAATATTGTATGCGATTATGTAGAAATATTAGCTGAGGCACGTTCATTGGTTGATGAAAAAATGCATGCCCAAGTAGCGAAGATGAAAGAGGCATTTGAAACAACGGCGAAAGATATGGGCGGGGAAGCTAATGTTGAAGTCGAGATTATGTACCCTGGCTTTAAATATAGTGATGGCGATCATGTTGTGGAGTTAGCCAAAAAAGCAATCACTACTATTGGCCGTACTCCAAAGCTTGAGCAATCAGGGGGTGGCAGTGATGCCAATATTTTTGTCGGACATGGTATTCCAACGGTAAATCTTGCAGTTGGCTATGAAGATATTCATACGACAAAAGAAAAAATGCCGATCAAAGAATTAGTAAAAACAGCGGAGCTTGTCGTTGCTATTATTAAGGAAGCAGCAAATCAATAGCGATTATTTGGAAGTGAGACATCATGCATCATCTTTATCCTAAAAAAGGCCGAGTAATTCTTCACGTTGATATGAATTGCTTTTATGCAGCTGTTGAAATGTCATACAACCCAGCGCTTAAAGGAAAACCATTGGCGATTGCCGGGAATCCAGAGGAGCGGCGGGGAATTATCGTCACTTGTAGCTATGAAGCAAGGGCAAAAGGTGTGAAAACAACGATGCCGCTTTGGGAAGCGAAAAGATTATGCCCAGAGTTGATTGTCAGACGACCTGATTTTGAAAAATACCGCAAAGCTTCATTAGAGATGTTTCACATCCTAGCGAAATACAGTTCAGTAATCCAACCTGTTTCGATTGATGAAGGGTACGTAGACATAACGGAGAGCTACAAATTAGGTTCACCAATACAAATCGCTCATAAAATGCAGGCACAAATTTTAACTGAATTGGATTTGCCGTGTAGCATCGGGATTGCCCCGAATAAATTTCTCGCCAAAACAGCTTCAAATATGAAAAAGCCAATGGGAATCACGATTCTAAGGAAACGGGATGTTCCTGTTAAACTTTGGCCATTACATGTAGAAGTGATGCATGGCATCGGCAAACGGACAGCGGAGAAATTAAATAAAATTGGAATTACGACGATTGGGGAGCTTGCCAAAGCAAATGACTATCAGTTAAAACAGCTCTTAGGGATTAATGGACTACGGTTAAAAGAACGGGCGAATGGTGAAGACAATCGTCCTGTTGACCCCGATGCTGTGTCTGATTTTAAAAGCATTGGTAACTCAACGACTTTACCCGAAGATACGACGGATGAAGGGGAGATAAAGGCTGTTTTTGCACGTTTAGCTGCTTCTGTAGAAAGAAGGATGCAGCGAAAGCAGATGGTTTCTTGGAATATCCAAATTACGCTTCGCTATTATAACCGCGACACTGTTACAAGAAGCCGAAAGCTGAAAAATGCGATATTTACAAAAGAAGATATTTTTCAAGCGGCGTGGTATTTATATAAACAGCATTGGACTAGGGAGCCGCTTCGTTTATTAGGAATTACGGCTCAAGACCTTGAAGAAAAACATGATTCTACAAAGCAGCTCAATTTATTTACATTCGAAGAAGAAGCAAAGGATGAGCCTTTAGTGGAAACAATGGAAAAGTTAAAAAGCAAGTATGGCGACAACATTATCGTTAAAGGTATTGAAAAGAAGGTCCTTGATAACAGTGTGCCGACAACAAGCTTCCAAAAAGATTTTTTAGAAGATTTTAAGCTGGGAGAGGAGGAATAACGCGTGGAGCTAATATTTTTAGGTACAGGTGCAGGTGTTCCTGCGAAAGAACGGAATGTATCGGCGATAGCGCTTGACCTACCGCAAGAAAGAGGAACAACTTGGTTGTTTGATTGCGGTGAGGCAACCCAGCATCAAATTTTACATACAGCAATTAAGCCCCGCAAAATTGAAAAAATATTTATTACCCATCTACACGGAGACCATATATTTGGATTGCCTGGACTTCTTGGCAGTCGCTCTTTTCAGGATGGCACTTCCCAACTTACGATTTATGGCCCGAAAGGAATTAAGGAATATGTAGAAGTGTCGCTAAAAGTAAGTTCAACACATTTGAAGTATCCTTTAGAAATAGTGGAAATTGAAGAGGGTATCATTTTCGAAGACAATCAGTTTATCGTTGAAGCGGGAAAGTTGGAGCATGGCATACAAAGCTTTGGATATCGCATCATAGAGAAAGATTCAAGAGGTGCGCTTCAAGTGGATAAGTTGAAAGAATTAGGGATTTCTCCTGGTCCGATTTATCAAAGGATTAAAGCAGGGGAACAAATTACATTAAATGATGGAACAAAAATCAATGGCGCTGATTTCGTTGGTCAAGACAAGCCTGGAAGAAAGCTTGCCATTTTAGGAGACACACGCTATACCAAAAAGGCTGTGGCATTGGCATCTGATGTCGACTTACTTGTCCATGAGGCAACCTTCGGGAAAGAAGATGGTACAATAGCCCATGATTATTTCCATTCAACGAACATTCAAGCGGCCCAAGTTGCCAAAGAAGCGAATGTGAAGATGCTTATTTTGACCCATATTAGTTCACGCTATCAAGGTAATGACAGTAATGAATTATTAGATGATGCTAGAGAAGTGTTTCAGAATGTATGTATAGCCTCTGATTTATGTAAGTATAAAGTCGAAAGGGGAAATGAGTAATGACAACTGCACTTTTTTCACCATTTACAATTAAAAATACAATTTTTAAAAATCGCATCGTCATGTCACCGATGTGTATGTATTCATCCGACGAGGAGGATGGAAAAGTACAAAACTTTCATATCACTCATTATATAAGCCGGGCAGTTGGGCAGGTGGGGCTGATTATTGTTGAAGCAACGGCGGTAACACCACAAGGCCGAATTTCAAAACATGATTTAGGAATATGGGATGATGATCATATTGAAGGCTTAAAAACTATCGTGGACCGCTGCCACGAACATGGAGCCAAAGTTGGTATTCAACTGCAGCATGCGGGAAGAAAAGCAACCGTTGATGGTGAAATCCTCGCTCCATCAGCCATTCCATTTAGTGGAAATATGAAAACACCAAAAGAGATGACGAGTGCTGAAATTAAAGAAACAATTGCCGATTTCCAAATGGGGGCACGCCGGGCAAAAGAAGCGGGATTTGACGTGATTGAAATTCATGGAGCCCATGGCTATTTAATTCATGAATTTCTTTCACCATTAACAAATCAGAGAAATGATGAATATGGTGGTACCGCTGAAAAACGCTACCGTTTTTTAAAAGAAGTAATTGACGCTGTAAAAAAAGAATGGGATGGGCCTCTCTTTGTTCGAATATCCGCTTCAGATTACCACCCAGAAGGCTTAACAGTTGAAAACTATTTAGACTATGCAAAGGAAATGAAAACTCAAGGGGTCGATTTAATTGACTGTAGCTCGGGAGGTTTAATCCCAAATGCAAAGATTGATATTTATCCTGGATATCAAGTGCAATTTTCAGAAAAAATTAAAAGCTATGCAGACATTTATACTGGTGCAGTTGGTTTAATTACGTCGAGTCTCCAAGCAGAAGAAATTGTGAAAAACAGTCGAGCGGATTTAGTCCTTTTAGGCAGGGAGCTATTGAGAAATCCTTATTGGGCATATGAAGCTGCAAAACAATTAAACGCCTCCATAGAAACACCAAAACAGTATGAGCGCGGCTGGATTTAGTAATGTTCGGTCAATCTGTTATATTACAAATAACAATGCTGTTATATAACTTAAAATAACGTTTAAACATTGCTGTATAGACGTATTTTGAATATAAGATAATCGTGTTATATAATTTTTTTAAAAAAATATATAACATTTATCACTGATATGATGTATAATACATTATATAATTGATTTAGTTAGTAGCTATATAGCGATTTTCTCAAGGGGGAGGAGTAGCAATGTCAATATTACCTAAAAAGAATGAATTAGGCTTCTTTGAAATTAGATTAGAATCTATCGGTGGTCTTGGTGCAAACCTAGCAGGAAAAATGTTAGCTGAAGCGGGTGTTCTTGGTTTGGGATTAAATGGCTCAAACTTTTCTTCTTATGGTTCAGAGAAGAAGGGTACACCAGTAAAAAGTTTTATTCGTTATTGCGACGCTGATGTTGAAATTCGCGACCACAGTCCCATTATGCAACCACATGTTGTTGGGGTGTTCCATGAAGCTTTATATAAAACAATAAATGTTGTAAGCGGTTTACAAGCAGACGGGATTGTCCTTGTAAACTCAACTCGTGATTTTGATGATGTAAAAAAGGATTTAAAGCTTGAATACGGTACATTAGCAATTGTTGATGGATTAGGGATTGCTGTAGAGGAAAAAACAAAAGTTAATACAGCGATGTTAGGAGCGTTATTTAGAATTATTGACTTCCTTGACCCAGAAGCGATGAAAGCCGTTATTAGGAAAACGTTCGAGAAGAAATACCCACATTTTGTCGAGCCGAATATCCGCACTTTTGAACGGGGCTATAATAGTGTTCAATTTAAAGAATACAAAGTGCCTGAAGGTGCAGAAGGAAAAGCTTTTAAAATGCCAGAGTCTAGACTAGGCTATGAAACACAGGAAATTGGCGGTGTGATTACCGCGCAAGCAAATAGTATTTTAAAAGATTTAAGCGGTTCAAGACAAGGCTTCCTACCAGAATTTAAAATCGAGAAATGTATCAACTGTGCTCAATGTGATACGGTTTGCCCGGATTTCTGCTTTGTTTGGGAAGAAGCGGAAGACAAGCGTGGCCGGAAGCAAATGTTCTTAAAAGGGATTGATTATCAGTATTGTAAAGGCTGTTTAAAATGTGTGGAGGCTTGTCCAACGGAAGCGTTGATTGATATGCGTGAGGCACTAGGTTATGCTGATGAAAATCGCGTGGCACAAAAATTTCCAAGAGTACTAGAAGGGGTGATGTAATATGGCAATGATCGAAAAAGAGTTACAAAACGCTAATAATAAGGCAGAACAACTCGTAACATTTGAATCTGGTAATGAAATGGCTGCGATGGCTGCAGCGCAAATTAATTATCATTTAATGGGTTACTTCCCAATTACACCATCTACAGAGGTTGCGCAATTTTTGGATCAAATGAAAGCACGCGGTGAGCATGATATTCAATTAATTGCTGCCGATGGTGAACATGGCTCAGCAGGTATTTGTTATGGAGCAGCAGTTGCTGGCGCTCGTGTATTCAATGCGACTAGTGCGAACGGATTTATGTACATGCTTGAACAGCTGCCTGTCCAATCCGGAACTCGTTTTCCAATGGTTATGAATCTAGTAACACGCTCGATTAGTGGGCCATTAGATATCCGTGGCGACCATTCTGATTTATATTTTGGCTTGAATATTGGCTGGGTGATTTTAACAGCACCCACCCCTCAAGCAGTTTATGATATGAATATTATGGCACTTAAAATTGCTGAGCATTCTGATGTAAGACTTCCTGTCATTGTAGCTTATGATGGCTTCTTTACATCGCATCAAAAACGGAAAGTAAGCTATTTTGCTGATCGTAAAACAGTGCAGCAATTTGTTGGAGAACGCCCAACAAATTATCCTGTTGTCGTTGACCCGCGTAACCCAGTAACGATTGGTGCCCATATGGATGGCCATGATTTAATAAACAATAACTATCAACAATCAGAAGCTTTATATAGAGCCTATGATGTATACAAAGAAGTAGCTGCAGAATATGCTGAAATTTCAGGTCGTAAATACGAAGTTTTAAATACGTATAAAATGGAAGATGCAGAAGTTGCTTTATTCTTGATTAACTCAGCAGCGGAAACGGCAAAAGATGCTGTTGATAAGCTTCGTGCCAAAGGCATTAAAGCGGGTGTCATTAGTCCGAATATTATTCGTCCATTCCCTGCTGAAGATATTCGTAAAGCTCTTAAAAATGTGAAAGCCCTATTAGTTGGTGAGCGTGCGGATTCATATGGCGGCAATGGAGCAAACATGACGCATGAAATTAAATCTGCTCTTCAAGAAGATAAAAATAATAAAACGATTGTTTTAAGTCGTGTATTTGGTATTGGTGGTAAAGACTTCTTCGCAGAAGAAGCGGTGCAAATGTTTGAGATGGCCATCGATGCGATGGAAAAAGGGTATGCTGAAAAACCGTTTGACTACTTTGGTATCGTACCTGGCAAGTCTGAAAATAAGCTGAAGCCCGTTATTAGACCGATGCATGGTGATGATTTCAAAACTGGTTTAATCGAAGTGACACCAGATCCAACAACAAATAAATTAAAAGTTAAAATCCCGCCATTGCGCCAATTAACAACGAAGCCAAAGCGTCTTGGTTCAGGACATGGCGCATGCCCTGGTTGTGGTATTTTCCCAGGACTTGAACTGTTTTTCAAAGGCATCGAAGGCGACGTTATTACATTATTCCAAACAGGTTGTGGATATGTTACAACAACTGCTTATCCATATAGTTCACATAAACAACCGATGATGCACAACCTATTCCAAAATGGTCCAGCAACATTGTCTGGAACAGTAGAAGCATTTTATGAAATGAGACGCCGTGGTGAAATTGAATTTGATGATGATGTTACATTTGTGATGATCACTGGTGACGGTGGCATGGATATCGGGATGGGGTCAGCCATCGGTACGGCTAACCGCAACCATAAGCTAATTATTTTAGAATATGATAATGAAGGTTATATGAACACTGGTTCACAAATGTCTTATTCAACGCCTTTTGGTCATATGACGAGTACAACAAACGTTGGCAAGACGCAACAAGGAAAAGCGTTCCACCATAAAGATACAGCGCAAATTATGGCGGCAACAAACATTCCATATATTTTCACTGGAACAGAGGCATTCCCGCAAGATTTAGTGAAAAAAGCAGCAAAAGCGCAATGGTATGCCCAACATGAAGGAATGTCCTACGGCAAAATTTTAATTACTTGCCCGTTGAACTGGAAATCAGAAGACCGCTATGGAAATACAATTATGGATGCAGCCGTAAACTGCAACTTCTTCCCGCTATATGAGGTTGAACATGGTGAAACAACAATCACATACAACCCAGAAGAGAAGAAGACGAAAGTGGAGCTTTCCGAATGGTTGAAATATATGGGCAAAACAAAGCATATGTTACAAGAAGAAAATAAAGCTTTGTATCAAGAATTTGAGAAAGAAATTGAGCGCCGTTGGAAGCGTCTGAAAGCAATGCATGAAAACCCATATCTATAAGAAAAACGCGGTTGCGTTTTTCCTGAGGTAAGAAGTGGGAATCGGAGAAATAGCCGATTCCTTTTTTTGTTTCTATATAAAAAAACACAGCTTTGTTCAAGTCAATTTTCACCTTTAAATCGAACCTGTTCGTTTATTTAAAGACTTCTTTTTAATTCACAATAGAAATTCTCTCATGTGCCTACACGAATTATTTTAACTTCAA